>CAYIYF010000009.1:0-12833 GCA_964367575.1 Candidatus Woesearchaeota archaeon
CAAAGACAGAAGAAAACTTATTGAGAAGATAATAAAAGAAAAAAAGAATAAAATAAATCTTTCTGATTTCATGATTACTGACGATGCAAAGAAAGCTGAAAGATTCTTCAAGTTGTCGACAAAAGAAGGGCATGAGGGATTGATGTTCAAGTCACTAAATGCAAAATACAAACCAGGAAGATATGTCGGCTACATGGCAAAATTAAAAGACGTGATGGATGCCCTGGATTTGGCCGTTGTAAAAGCAGAATGGGGCGAAGGAAAAAGGGCTTCGTGGCTTACGTCATATACTGTGGCGTGCCAAAATAATGGAGATTTTCTGGAAGTCGGCAAAGTTTCCACAGGCTTAAAGGAAAAACCTGAAGAAGGCGAGACAGCAAGCTTTGAAAATATAACAAATGAATTAAAAAAATTAATAATATCTGAAAAAGGAAAAGAAGTCACTGTAAAACCGCAAATTATTGTTGAAGTGTCATATGAAGAGGTACAAAAAAGTCCAACTTACACTTCAGGATATGCTTTGCGATTTCCTAGAATAATTAGAATAAGATATGACAAAGATTTAAGTGAAATTGCAACAATTGAAAACATTGGATCACTTTTCAAAGGACAAAAGAAATAACAACTTAAAAATAACAATGTTTATATACTAGCAACCGGTAATATTTATAATTTACTTAGGTGTGACAAAAAAGAGGGAAGGGAATCAGTTTCTTTTCCAGCACGGAGTAAAAAGTAGAGGGATTATTAGATGATTGCCAAGGAAGACTTTTTAAATAAAATAAGGGGATTGTTTGGTCTTAATCTTTATGAAGTACGGGTTTGGACAGCACTTCTCTCGCGCGGAGTTTCAACTGCCGGCGAACTTTCTGATATTGGGAATGTTCCAAGATCTAGGGCATATGATGTTTTAGAATCACTTGAAAAAAAAGGCTTTATCATGATGAAGCTTGGCAAACCTATAAAATACCTTGCTATTGAACCGAGGAATGTTGTTGACAAAGTAAAAAAATATCTGCACACACAAACAACTGAAAGATTAAACAAGCTCGATGAATTAAAGACAAGCGATGTTCTTGCAGAGCTGACTGCACTGCACACACAAGGCATTGACTTTGTTGAGCCATCTGATTTGGCCGGAGCAATAAAAGGAAGGCATAACATTTACACGCACTTGGAATCAATGGTCAAGGGAGCACAGAAATCTGTTGTTCTCATGACAAGCTCGAAAGGATTGATGAGAAAGATAGATGCACTTAAGCCTGAACTTGCAAGGCTGAAGAAAAAGGGCGTCAGCATAAGGATTGCTGCACCTATAACAAAAGAGGCTGAAGCTTCAATAAAGAGTGTTTCTAATCTTGCAGAAATAAGGCACAGCAACGAAATAGCTGCCAGATTCTGCATTGTCGACGGAAAGGATTTAATGTTCATGGTATTGAATGATGAAGAAGTGCATCCTAGTTATGATGTTGGCGTATGGGTGCAGACCCCTTATTTTGCCAGTGCAATGCAGGAAATGTTTGACAAGAACTGGGCAAACATGAAGGCTGCAAGTTCTGTTCTTAAATAGAAAGTTTATTTAAGAAGCAATCTCGAATATTCTCTGATGAACTTTAAAAAAAACATTGCTGCTGCAATTGCAAATCAGCTGAAGAAAAAAGAAAGCGATATCTTTGATGTTCTCGAGGTTCCTCCAGAACCCTCTCTTGGAGATTATGCTTTTCCATGTTTTTCCTTAGCTAAGGAGCTTAAGAAGAATCCTAACCAGATAGCGCAGGAATTAGCAGACAAAATCAAGGCTCAGTTTATAGCAAAGACTGCCGTTAATGGGGCTTATCTCAACTTCTTTGTAGACAAATCGAAACTGTCCAAAGATGTTTTGAGTGCCATATTACAAAAGAAAGCAAAGTATGGACAATCATCTGAAGGCAAAGGAAAGACAATCGTGATTGACATGTCGTCTCCAAATATTGCCAAGCCTTTTGGAATTGGGCATTTGCGATCAACAATTATAGGCAATGCGCTAAGAAATCTACTAAAGTTTCAAGGTTACAAAGTTATTAGGGTTAATCATTTAGGGGACTGGGGAACACAGTTTGGTAAATTGATTACTGCTTATAGGAAATGGGGCAAACCAGCTTTGCTAAAGAAAAATTCTATTGATTATCTTTTGCAACTCTATGTCAAGTTCCATGATGAGTCTGAAAAAAAACCAGAATTAGAAGATGAAGCAAGAGCTTGGTTCAAGAAATTAGAAGATGGGAATAGAGAAGCATTATCTCTATGGAAAGAGTTTAAGGATCTTAGTATAAGAGAATTCAAAAAAATCTACCAACTATTGGGCGTGGAGTTCGAAGCTTACTCTGGTGAATCATTTTATAATAAAGAATTAGCTGGAACGATAAAAATTCTGGAAAAATCTGGGATTACAGAGATGAGTGAAGGCGCTTTAATAGTTAATTTAGAGAAACATAGCCTGCCTCCTGCTATTCTGAGGAAAAGCGATGGTGCAACGGTATTCATGACAAGGGATATTGCAGCTGCAATCTATAGAAAGAAGAAGTATAAGTTTAACAAAATGCTGTATGAGGTTGGCGGCGAGCAAAAACTGCACTTCCTACAGCTGTTCAAAGTTCTTGAGCTTCTAGGCCACTCGTGGGCGAAAGACTGCGTGCATATCGATCATGGCTTGTATTTAGGCAAAGATGGAAAGAAATTCTCTACAAGAAAGGGCAAGACCGTTTTTATGACTCATGTGCTAGAAGAGACTATTTCCTTGGCATGTAAAATAATAGAAGAAAAAAATTCTAAACTTAAAATGAAAGACAAGCTAGCAAAGGACATTGGTGTCGGGGCAATTATTTTTGGGGATCTATGCAATGACAGAAGCAATGATGCTATCTTTGACATAGACAAGTTCACTTCATTTGAAGGAGAAACAGGACCTTACTTGCAATACACAAATGCGCGTCTTTGCTCTATATTAAGAAAGAAAAAACTGACAAATACTAAAGTAGACTATCAGTTATATGACGAGGAAGAGCAGGAAATTGTGAAACACCTAGGACGTTTTAGCGATGCAATAGCAGATAGCTCACGACAGTATAAACCGCACATCCTAGCAAGATATTTGCTCGATTTAGCACAGATGGTTAATAGCTACTATGCTACACATCAAGTGCTGCAAGATGATAAAAAAATAGAGAAAGCAAGATTGACTTTGATTACGACTGTAAAACAGGTCTTGGCAAATGGTCTTGGTTTATTAGGCATTAAGGCCTTAGAACAGATGTAAAATGGAAATCCATAAAGGCATTACAATCGTAGATTTGGCTTTACGATACAAAGATTTTCTCATACTTGGAGACCTGCAGCTTGGCTATGAGGAGCACCTAAACAAATACGGAGTGATGGTGCCAAGGTTTCAAAAAGAAGACGTCATGCAAAGAATAAAAAAAATTCTTGAATCCTCAAAAGGCATCAACACAATTATTCTGAATGGAGACATCAAACATCAGTTTGGTGGAATTTATTCGCAAGAGTGGAATTCTATAAGTGAACTTCTAGAGTTTCTTGTTAAGAGCTATAAAGTGGTCATTGTCAAGGGAAATCATGATGTGATGATAGGTCCAATAATCAAGAAGTTCCATGACAATGTAAAGCTTGTGAATTCTTTTCATGTTGATGATATAATAATTACACATGGAGACAAGATTCTTCCAAATCCAAGTAAAATAATAGTAATAGGACACGAGCATCCAGCAGTAAGCTTCAGAGAAAAACCAGGAGAAAAATACAAATGCTTTCTGAAAGGAAAATGGAAAGGACATGTGCTAATTGTCATGCCATCTTTCAACATGCTCAATGCCGGAACAGACTTGACAAAAGAACGTGTGCTGAGCCCTTACCTTAAGGAAAACTTAGATGATTTTGAGGTTTATGTCGTGGAAGATAATATCTACAACTTTGGAAGATTAAAAAATATAAAATAGAAAAAAAGGCCAAATTGGCTCATTGCAAACATCAAGATATTACTTGACAACTGCGCCTATTCCGAACATCAACACTAAAAAGTGCCATACGTTGATGCCCCATAAGCCAGGACCAACATTTAAATCACTCGCAACATAGAGAACTCCAGCAATTAATATTACCCAGTTCCACCATGCAGGACAATCTTTCATACCACCCATGACCCACACCTCCCTATTTGTATTTTAAAGGCATTCTCACTTATATTGTTTTCTATCAGAAAGAATTTAGATTTTGAGGCCATTAAGCAAAGCTTTTATAGATTTTGAGGCATTTAAGAATCATGAAAAGAGGACAGGCTGGTATAGAATATGTCGTTCTAACAGGGCTTTTATTGTTCTTCTTTATTCCGTTGATGCATTACTCTTTGCAAGAAACAAACAATGCTGTTAGAAACAGCCAGCTTGACAGCTATGTCAGCAGGCTATCAAAATCGGTTGATGCTGTGCATTCTGTCGGGCCAGGAGCAATGGAGATAATAACAATAACAGTTCCAAGGGGCGTGCAAGAAGCAAATTTAGTTAACAGCGCCCTTGGAATAAACGAAGTCGTGCTGAAGGTCTCTTTTTTTGGCGGAGTATCTGATGTGCATGGCACAGTAAAGCCGTATATTTATGGCGAAATACCAAAAGACCCAGGGATATACCATTTAAAAGTGCGCAGCATAAACGCAAGTTCGGTGAATATCAGTGCAGGCTAAAATGAAAAGAGGGCAGATAAGCATTGAAATAATGTACTCTGTTGGAGTTCTTCTTGTGATATTCTTAATTCTGAGCTATGCTACCTTTAACAGAAAAGTGGAGATTGAAAGAACCAGGGAGACTGTTGACAAAAGAAGCGACTGCATAATGATATCTAATGCACTCAACAGGGTTGCTTCATTGGGAGAAGGTTACTCCTCAACATTTAAAACTGTGTACAACTTTGATATATTCGATACTGGACTGATTATAGTGGGAGACATAGATGATACTGGCCCGAAGGAAATAGAAATTGTGTGCTCATTTAGCGGTGTGCTTAACCAAACATCTTATGAAGACTACTTCGGAAAATGGGATGTTACTAACGATGGAGGCGAGCTGATATTATCACCGAATTAAAATTCAAAGGAAAATCAGGGCAAGTATCAATGGAAATAATACTAGTTGTTGCACTAGTCCTTATTTTTACAATTCCTTTTTTGACAGGTCTTCTTGGAGACTTCAGCAACAGGGTAGACATTGAAAGAAGGGTGCAAAAAGCAACAGAAGTTGCACAGGGAATAGAGACTGTTTCGAACCTTGGACCTGGGAATTATATTACTGTCGCTACTTCATACGGCTTGAAAATAGAACAGAATAGTCTAATCATAATGGGAGCAACACCTGAAGATGATATAATCGTGCAGCTGACACCAAAGGTAAATGATGATAAGACTGAAGAAGGAGAAATAAAAATTATTAATGATGAAAATGAGGGTGTTGTCATTGAAAATTATCCTGAGCTTTACAAATGGAAATCTGCATCTGCAGGACAAGGCACTGATATTCTGCTTATTGGAAAGCATTTCACAGAGAAAACATTTGTCGTTTATAACAATCGGGAGCTGGAGCAGGATGATATCAACTACATAAACACCACATCAATTATCTTCACTCCTCCAGCAATATTGTCAGGTGCATATCCGACCTTTGTAAGAAAATATGTTGGAAATGACTTCCTTGAATCCGAGACCATATCTGTGCCTACTGGAGTAGCTGGATCAGGCGGTTCTGGCGGAGCAGGTGGCCCACAAGGACCTGGCGGTTCTGGACCGAGCCTTGGATAATATTTTAATGATGCTTAGAAAAATAAATGGAAAGAGAGGACAGGCGGCAGTAACAGATCTTTTTGTTGCAATAGGAATATTCATAATTTTAGTCACTATAACAACTGTATTATGGAATCTGTACAACATAAGGCTGACAAACAGGGTAGATTATGACGGCCTGGCAATAAAAACTTTCCAGACTTCTGACCTGCTTTTGCAGACTCCTGGAAATCCAGACAATTGGGATTACCTTGTTTTGCAAGAAGCCGCCGGCTCAAATGAAATAAATTATATTGGGCTTGTCAATGGCGAGCTGAAGGTGCCTTACAACAAGACACTTGCACTAATCCAACTAAATGAGACTGAGATAAAAAAAATATTTCATGCTGGCCAGTACAGAATTGGAATAAGGATAAGGAATGAAAATGGGACAGATATATACAATTTTGGAAAAGTGAGCGGGACAAGCAAGTATGCTGTAAACCTTGCAAGAAATGTTTTGTATCAACGCACTCCTGGAGGCACTTTTGATCCATCCACTTTAGAGGTGATAATGAGCATATGAAATTTAAAAAAGGCATAATATTCTCTCTGGATGGGGCAATTGCAGTGACTGTTGTATTGATAATGCTGATAAACACGACTTACTATTTTACAACAACATCCAAAGAATCATTGTCACAAACTCAGATTATCAAAAGAGGGTATGATGTGCTTGCCATGTTTGATTATTTTGAACAGCTCGACAATGTAATGAGGGTGATTACTCCCAGCGATGACTTTGTTCCGAACACCACTATAAACGGCCTGAATGTGAGCAACTATCTTCCAAATGGATATGAGATGACTGTATTTCTTGATGATGCCAGAAAAACTGCTTGCGGCGGGTGTGTCTTAGATTCTGCAAATGCTATTACTGCACTTTTTAACATTGAAGGATTAAATGAAGGAGGAAACTTGTATTTTCAGGTTAATGCACAATTAACAGCCCAAACAACTACAAATCCAAGTTTTAGTGTAAGGCATAATGGCATTGATTATGCATTGACTGGAGTGTGCCTTACTGGAGCATGCACTTACACCACAACTTCACCAATAACAGGATTAATTAGTGGCTCTGGAAATCAGATTCAATTCGTGAGAGATGGCTCAAATGATTTCACAATAAACTGGTTCAGGGTTCTTGATGATTCTGGTTATACTCTGTCGACTGCCACGACAGCTCCCGATGACAGGTTTATAGGCACAGGAGAAAGATGGTACGCAGCATTTGATTCTAATGGACATTTTGAAGGATTGCATAGGGCGAGGTTTTCTGTATGGATAGCATAAACAAAAAAGGCATTTTGATGACTCTTGGAATGGTTTTTGTAAGCCTTACTATCCTTGCCTTTGCAAATGTCATACTCAACAACTCTGAAACTTCTGAAAGCAGAATAAAGGAATTTGCAGAAACAGAAAGATTGTATAATCTGGATAGATCACTTTCAAGCAGCATAAGCAGGATAATGAAATATCCTTTGAACAACACACACAAGATATCTTTTGATGGCAATGTAATAGACTTCAAGACAGAATTCCAGAACATAACTGAAAATCCTGAAGTAGAGATAATGAGACAAATTAACATAACAAATGAAAGACTAAAAAAACAAGCTTACGTGAACTTTAGCAAGAATTATCCTTTATTTGGAAAAAATGGAAACATAGTCATTGATTCTTCATTGGGTAATCCTAACTCAACTGTATTCTATGTAGACCAAAACAAAAGTATATTCGTCGAATATGTTTCATATCCTGCAAACATGATATTCCTAGCAGGAATAAATGAGGGCAATGTAAAAAAGATTAATTTTACTTACAAAAGCGATTTCATGGAGCCGCTGCTGATACTGGCAAACATGAGCGAGGTTTTCTCTGGAGCTTGCGCAAACTGTATAGAATTTGTTTTTAATAATTACTATCTTGGAAGTTTGATAAACAGAACAAGCTACAACATCAGTTCGACTGATACTCCTCCATCATTATCTGCCCTCCCTTTTGGCATACCATTTGGATTTGTGCAGTTCTTTGACCTGCGTGTTGCAGCACCAACATGGATCAACGAAAACAGGACACTGGCGATAAACTGGGTTAACCTTACTTACCTGCTGACTTCTGATGCTGAAGAAGGCTTGGCCATAACGCTTCCAGATGTTTTGGTATACAATCTTGCCGATCCTGTCAAAACTTTTGATTTTGCTTACTATGGCTATGGAGACCCGGCTGTAAAAAGGCTTATTGGAGACACTAAAATTGAGCTCCAGATATTCCTTGAAGGCGATGCCTTGAAGCATGAAGGAACACTTGTTGGGCCTCTTTCGTACAGCATTGACATACCTCTTCTTGATACCAGTGGAGAGGGGCTGAGAATAGAGTATATTGACCAGGGTTAAATGAGCAAACAGTTTATAAATAAAATTGCCATTTCAGTATGCGGGATGAAGAGGTTTTTCAACGTTTTGCTGGTCGTTGGTATAGTTCTGACAGTTTCATCTGCCTTTCTTCTGAATTCAAACGGCATCTATGCCATATTTATGGCGACTTTGGGCGTGATGATTACTGTATTCTCTGTGTTTGAGATTGTTGGATTTAAGAAGCATATTGGGCCAATAGCAAATAAAAGAGCAACATCAAAGGCTAAAAAATCAGCTGAATCGAGCATTGAATGGAGCTATTATGATGTAGGAGAAGAAAAAAGAAGCAGACCTCTTCAAGGCCAGAATGAAGAACCAAAACTGAAGTATACTTTCTGGAGCAAACTGCTTTCGATGTTTAAGTTAAAAAAGCATTTGAAGATAAAAGGAGAGCAGATAGAAAAAGAGACGAAAAAAGAGACAAAGAAGCTTAGAAATAAAGACAAGGTTGAAAGACTCAAGGAATACATTGAAGAATCCCTAAAGAAAAATGTACCAAGGGAAAGCATAATAGAAGCGTGCCTTGCATCAGAATGGCCAAGAGAAAAGATTGACGAAGTATTAAGCGGATTTGCGAAGAAAAAAACAAGCAAACATGTAAAAATTCTTTATCTCCTGATTCCTGCAGCAATAATATTACTCTTCTGGCTTTTTTTGACAGAAAATTTCCTGATTGGATATTGGCTTGAGACAATAAAAGATGCTTCTAATGAGGCATACTATGCTGTGCTTTTGGTGATACTGGTTATTTTTGCTTCAGTAATATTTGACTTCAAAGAACAAATGGCAAAAAAAAGGAAGGTTTACAAAATAAAGAAAGAACAGAGAGTTTCAGATATTAAGACAGAAATAGCCACTAAAAAGATTGTTTTTGATGCTGGTAGCAGCTTTAAAACAGATATAGACAAGCTTCTTGATCTTGTAAATGAAAAGGAAAAAATAAGCGTGGATGAAGTGGGGGGCATATTTGGGATATCAAAGGAGGAAGCAGAGCAATGGGGAAAGATATTAAAAGATCAGGATTTGATAACTCTTTATTATCCAACAGTAGGTGATGCTGAACTAAGATGCAAAAAGAGGGAGATGACGGAAGAAGAGGAGTTATAGAGGAGTACAAGATAAAAACCGATGAGCTTGTGCTTAATGTTTCTATACTTGGTGGAAAAGGTCTTAGCAAAAGCTATTTTATTTCAGTGCCAAACATAACACAAGCAACAAGAGCTTTGATGAATAATATAAAACAAGGGCTTATTTCTGAGGTTGTAATAAGCAATAAAGAGATACTTGACCCTGCATCAATTGCCGACTTGAAGGAGAAATTTACAAAGAAGGCGAAAAGCTTAATGCGAAAAAGAGTGTCAAGCATATCTGATGACACAATAAATTTTCTGACAAATATCCTACTGCAAGAAATGCTGGGCCTTGGGGAAATTGAATACATACTCAGCGACCAAAACTTAGAGGAGATTGTTATCACATCTTCAAAAGAACCTGTAAGGGTTTATCACAAACAGCATGGATGGCTTGAAACAAACATAATACCAAAAGATGAGGACCAGATATTAAATTATTCGAACATCATAGGAAGGCGCATAGGAAGGCAAATCAGCGCATTGACTCCTCTGCTTGATGCACATTTGCTAACTGGAGACAGGGCTAATGCTGTACTTTTCCCAATATCAACAAAGGGGCACACTATTACAATACGTAAGTTTGCACGCGATCCATGGACATTGGTGGACTTTGTAAAGAACAAGACAATTAGCCCTGAAATACTGTCATTGATATGGCTGTCAATCCAATATGAGATGAACATACTCATAAGCGGAGGAACAGCATCAGGAAAAACCAGTTTCTTGAATGTGTGCATGCCATTCATTCCTCCTAACCAGAGAATTGTGAGCATTGAAGATACAAGGGAGCTGCAACTGCCAAAGTTCCTGTACTGGTGCCCTCTTACTGTGCGGCCAAAAAATCCTGAAGGCAAGGGAGAAGTTTCAATGCTGGACTTATTGGTAAACTCACTGCGTATGAGGCCTGACAGAATAATTCTTGGAGAAATGCGTAAAAAGGACCAGGCAGAAGTCTTGTTTGAGGCAATGCATACTGGACACTCGGTATATGCTACTGTGCACGCAGATTCCATTGGCGAAACCATTGAAAGACTAGTGAACGCGCCAATTGAAGTTCCAAAAAATCTCTTGACTGCCGTGAACCTAAATGTTGTAATGTTCAGAGACAGGCGCAAAGGTTTTAGAAGAACCTTCCAAGTTGGAGAATTTATACCTGCGATGGATGAGTATGGGGCAAGCGTAAAGCCAAACATCCTGTATCGGTGGAAACCTTCAACAGATGAAATAGTCGAGCATTCTGCTCCTATAAGGCTTTTTGCTGAATTAAGCAGGGTTACTGGAATGTCCATGAATGACATAAACAAGGATCTTTTTGGAAAAACAAAGATAATTCAATGGATGGTACAGAAGAACCTAAACAACGTGAATGATGTCGGAGCCTTGATGAGAGAATATTATACTGACCAAAAATCTGTCCTTGATAAATCTGGAGCAAGTACAAACATTTAGAATGGTAACCATACCTTTTTCAATTTTACCGCAGAATCAGCTTTACAAGTTTTCAAAACCTTTCAGAGGGCTTGCACAAAAAATAGAAAAGAAAATTCCTTTTCTTGAAGTGCATCTTAAACAGGCTGAGTCAAGATTAAATGCCATTGACTACATAAGCATGTGTCTTGTCTCAACTTCATTAATGTTTTTGTTTTTTTTACTTGTTTCCTTGCCGGCAATTGCACTTGGAGCCTCATGGCCGATGCCAATAGTTGTTTCTGTTGCAATAACATTGTTTGTTTTCATGCAGCAGCTTGCCTATCCCAACCTTATTGCCTCAAAAAGAGTAAGAAAAATAGAGCAAAACCTGCTACCAGCACTGCAGGACATGCATGTAGAACTGAACGCAGGAGTGCCAATGTTTAACATACTTGTGAATATTGCAAATGGAGACTATGGCGAAGTTTCCATAGAAATTGGGAAGGCAGTAAAAGAAATTAATGCTGGAATGGACCAGGTTGAGTCCTTGGAAGTTCTTGCTGTCAGGAATCCTTCTTTGCTTTTCAGAAGGTCGCTGTGGCAGATTGTAAACGGCATGAAAACTGGGGCAGACATTGGCAGGCTGATTGAAGACGTAATGAACAGCATATCTGATGAGCAGCTGACGCAAATCCAGAGATATGGCGGGCAGCTAAGCCCATTGGCATTATTCTACATGCTGATTGCAGTAATCGCACCTTCATTGGGAACAACATTCATAATAGTTCTGTCTTCATTCATTGCTCTTGAAGCGCAGTTTGTAAAGATAATTTTCTACGGCATACTTGTGCTGACTTTGTTTTTGCAGTTTATGTTCATGGGAATGATAAAATCAAGGAGACCTTCATTGATGAATTACGACTAAAATGAGATTAATTGCCAGGCTATACCCGGAGAGATTAAGAAACAGCTACAAGAAGCTGCTTGACTATGCTGCTATTGAAACTCCCTTTGAAAAATATCTCTTTTTTGTATTTATCATCACTTTAGTCTCTTCTGCTGTTGCGTCTTTCTTCTTGACCTTGTTTTTTGAATTGAATTTCATTCTTCTTTTTGTGATATGCTTTTTTCTTGCACATTTGGTTGCACACTCATGGCTGTCATTAAATGCTGATGCACGCGGTAAATTCGTTGAAGACCTGCTGCCTGACCTGCTCCAATTAATGGCTTCCAACTTAAGGGCAGGTTATACTCTTGACAGGGCATTATTACTGGCTGCCAGACCAGAATTTGGAAGCTTCAAAGAAGAGATAAACAGGGCTGGAAAAGATATTGCAACTGGAAAAGATTTCAATGAAGCGCTTATAGACATGAGCTCGAGAATAAAATCTGACAAATTATCCAAGTCAGTAAGGCTGATTGTTGCAGGACAAAAAAGCGGAGGCTCTCTAGTTGATTTGCTTTCGCAATCAGCAACAAACTTGAGACAGCAAAAGATGATAGATGAAAGAATAAGATCCAATGTCCTCGTGTACATGATATTTATTTTTGCTGCGATTGGCTTTGGTTCTCCGGTGTTGTTCAGCTTAAGCTCATTTTTAATTGACATAATGAAAGACGTATTTGCCCAGGTTGACCTGCCTGACACAACAGGAAACATTGACATACCAATAAGCTTTTCAGAGGTTACAATTGAGCCAAGCTTCGTGATACAATACACCATATTATCCATGCTAATAACATCTGTAATGGGGTCGCTAATAATTGGGTTGATTTCAAAGGGGAAGAAGAAAGCAGGACTGAAATTCATACCAATATTGGTCGTGCTGACAATATCATTATTCTTTATTGTGAGAAGCGTCATATCGAGCCTGCTTGGCGGGTTGTTTACAATTTAGAAAGCTTCCAAAAAGGCTTTTATACTAATAATCTTAAGGCATTGTCATGGCTGACGGTGATAGGGTGACAAGCGGAATTCCAGGGCTTGACAAGGCAATAGGCGTGGGCTTTATG
>CAYIYF010000010.1:0-12559 GCA_964367575.1 Candidatus Woesearchaeota archaeon
AAAAAGAAGCAAAAGGAGTTGGAGAAAAAATAAAGGAGCTTCAAGAAAAGTAAATTTTTTATTTTATTATTTTTTTAAGCTGGAAGGAAACAAAAATGGAATTCAATGAAATAGTAATGAAAAGATATGCAACCAAAATGTTTGATGGAAAAACCCTGTCGAAGAAAAAAGTGGAGCAATTGCTAGAAATTATACGATACGCACCATCATCATTCAATATTCAGCCATGGAAAATAATAATCATCAAAGACAAAGAAAAAAAAGAAAGGCTTTTGCCGGCTTCATGGAACCAGCCACAAATAACATCATGTTCGCATTTATTAGTTTTCTGCGCGGATACAAACATAAAAGAGAATATTGAAGGATTAACAGACTTAATGGTAAAAAATGGGGCAGATGCTGCAAAGATTGAGCCGTACATCCAAATGATGCGGGATTTTGAAAAAAAGATGACAAAAGAACAAAAGTTGTCATGGTCCCAGCGTCAGCTGTATATAGCATTAGGCAACGCCCTCAATGGTGCAAAATCATTAGGTTTCGACTCCTGTCCAATGGAGGGGTTTAATCCCGACGAATATGCAAAGATACTTGAGCTGCCGTCAAATCTTGTGCCGAGCGTTTTATGTCCTATTGGTTATGGAAGTGACGAGCCAAAAGAAAAGCTACGTTTTGCAAATGAAAATATTTTTCTGAAGAATTAGCGAAGTCTTATACTCTCAAGATTCTTTGGAGCAACAGTCTCTATCCTATAAGCCTTATGCAGGCTAGAAGCAAAATCCAAGCACCTAGACGCCTCACCATGCTGTATTATAATTTTTTTAGGTCTTGGATCCAAGTCAGCAACGAACTGCATGAGTTCATTTCTTCCAGCATGTCCAGTGAAATCAGTAATGAAGTATATTCCCAGCTTGACTTCAAGCTCTCTTGCCTTGCCATCATCAGTCAATATTATTTTTTTCTCTCCATCTTGCAGTCTTCTTCCAATTGTTCCTTGCCCTAAATATGACATAAATACCAAGCTATTTCTTGGGTTGTCAGCCATTTTTTTGAAATATTCCAGACTTGCACCTGCATTAAGCATTCCTGCGGTTGCAACAATGACGCACGATTCAGCGCTTTCCATTATCTGGTCTTGCTCTTTTCTGCTCACAACTTGTTTGAATATGTCGCTTAACAATGGATTCTGATCTCTGTGGAAAACAGCTCTTCGCAAGTCGCTGTTCATAAAATCAGGATAAGCAGTATGTATTGCAGTAATGTCCCATACCATTCCCTGTACATATATAGGAATTTTTTCAAGCCTCCCCTCGCGTATTGCAGATTCAAGAACTAAAAGAACCTCTTGCGCCCTTCCAACTCCAAGAACAGGCATTAAAACTTTTCCGCCCCTTGCTTTTGTCTCTTTGACAATATTTATCACATCATCCTCTGCTTTTCTTCTTGGACCAAGAACACTTGCCTTGTCGCCATAAGTGCTTTCTATCATGACAGTTTCAAGTCTTGGGAATTTTGTTTGGGCCGGATCAAGAACTCGTGTTTTCAGGTATTTCATGTCGCCAGTATACAAGAAATTGTGTGCGCCATTTCCAATGTTGAAGTGAGACATGGAGCTTCCCAGTATGTGCCCAGAGTTGTACAATGTCAGTCTTATGTCAGGGGTTATGTCTGTGACTTCTTCCCACTCAAGTGTTATTGTATGCATGACCATTTCCTTCACATCTTGCACTGCAAAAAGAGTTTTCTTAGCTTGCTTGAACGCAACACCAATAGAATCCAGGCACAAAAGCGCAGCAACATCTCTCGCTGGCGAAGTGCAGTATAGTGGTCCCCTATATCCCATTTTATACAAAAAAGGGATGACACCGCAATGATCCATGTGCGCATGCGATAAAACAATTGCATCCAGCTCAGAAAGCTTAAATTCTGGGCTGTCCAGCATGGGATACATTCCAACGCCTTCGTTTATTCCAGGATTTATTCCACAGTCCAAAAGTATGTTGCTTTCTGGCGTCTGGAGTAATATGCAGCTCCTTCCGACCTGTCTTCCACCGCCAAGCATTGTGACTCTCACCCACTCTTCTTTTTTGTCTTTGGTCCAACCATCATAAATTCTATGCCCAACTTTGTTAAGAAATTTCTTCCTGTAATCATTGTTTTGATAAAGGACGCTTCTTATGTTCTCAATTATCTTGCTCCTTATCAAAGGAGTTCTTTTAACGATTGGAACCCAGAGTGTCTTCTTCTTTATTTCCCTCAGCACCTCTCCCTGCTTTCCAATTGCAGAGCCTGGTTTCTCAGCCTCAATTATCACGACAGATCTTTGCGGGTCAAAAAGAACATTTGTTACACCAGCATCTTCAGGAGAAAGCTTCCTTATTTCTTTCTCAGCCTTTTCAGTCTCCATGCACAAGCTTGGGTCAGGTCTCAGTTCAATTCTTTTCTTTATCTTGCTTACTACCTGCCTTATGATGTCCCCTTTGTTAAGAAAAAATTCCTTGCTGGATGTATAAAGAATTATGTTTGCTCCTTCAAAGAAAGTGTCGCTTATCTTAGCATCGCTAGGTAGTTCATTTAATATTTCTTCAACAATGTTTGCCATTTTTTAAAATTAAAAATAAAATCGAATATGATAGAATCTAAGCTATTATGTTTGTGTTTATTTTTTCAGCAAATACTTTCTTTACTCCTTGTGATGTTATTGTATACACATCTATGCCTTCTCCAGTTGCAGCATCTCTTTGTATGGCTGCATTTATTGCCTTTACGGCCAGCTTCACTCCGTCAGCTACTTTCATGTCTTTCCTGTATAATGTGTCCAAGACGCCAAAAGCATTCATGAATCCGCTTCCATCAGTAACATAATTTTTTGATGCAAGCAGGCTTCCGTCAACGCCGATTTCATAAAGGTGCAATCCTTCATGGTCATAACCTGCGAACAAAAATCCTGTAATACCTAAAATAGGGCTTAACCTTCTTATATTCTGGTAAACAATAGTTGCAAGCAAATTAGCAGTTTCCTCAGAACTGGGTTCAGCTCCTGTCCTTACCTTCTTCAAACGTATTTCAGCCATGATAAGCTTGGATATCAATTGAGCATCGCTTACATTACCGGCAATAGTAACTGCCATATTTTCTGTAATAGGGAATACCTTTTCAACATCCTTATCAAGAACAATTCTTCCGCCAGCAGTAGCCCTCTTGTCAGCAGCCAATACAACTCCATCTGTGCACATAATTCCTACAGTTGTGGTTCCTTTTCGAATGTGCTCTTTTAAATCTTCAGTAACTGTCATGTAACTTCACCAAGAAGCTCTCTTTTAGAATAAATTAAAGGAAGTTTTTTCATTTATAAAACTTTCTATGCGTCAAATTTTGCCCCATTTCTGCAAGACTGAATCTAGAGCAGAAGTCACGAAAGCTGCTTCCATACACAAGTCAATATCTCTTTCTCTTGATCTATTACCAACAACGTCAAAATACCTACCATAAAGTTGCCTTTCAAACGAGTGTTCATCATATCTCGCACATCCATCTTCAAAAATGTTGATTGCCTTTTCACAGAATTCCTTAAATCTTGGTGCATGCTTTCTGTCAAAAGGTTTTGCTCGCGCACCTTATATCTAGGCCATACAAAGACATTAATTTTCACCTTTTGATTTATTCATTTGCTTCAAATGCGTCTTTTGCAAATATCACTGACATTAGAACGCAAACAGCAAACAATGGCAGAAGTGCAACACCAGATATTGTTGCCATGTTTGCAATGTACGGCTGTAGCCCTGACTGGGCAATAATGTCTGGATAGACCTTGCTCATATCTCCTAAAACATCAGTTATCTTGACAAGAAGCATCATCAGCAATCCAAATAGCACTACATTAATGCTACTTTCGAATATGCTTCTTTCATATTCCCTATTTTTGACTAAAAATACAAGAGATAAAAGAACAAAAAGTGCAGTAATAACATCCAGCCACAAAACATAATCAGCAAATGCCATTTTATTTCAGTTTCCTCCTTGTTATTTTTATCTTCTTTCCATTGAAACTTTTCTCAGAGATAAATTCACCGATGTCATCTTCGGTTTTCTTTTTTCCTTCCTCAAGCGCAGCTTCAGAGACTTTCTTATCAAGTTTTATCTGCATGGTTGTAATGTTCTTGCTTTTCTTTGCGATATCTCTTTCAAGTGCATCTAAGTTCTTCTGTCTTTTGTCAAGTTCAATAACTAATTGGTCAAGCTCAACTGTTCTTTGCTTCATCTTTTCATTTTTGCCAGTGAATATCTCTCTTATCCTTTCGCTCTTTCTTTCCTTTGCTTCTACACTTGCTTTGAAATCCTCGAAATCATCTTTGGCATCAAGCAATGCTCTCTGCTCTTTAGCAAAGTCCTTCTTCAATATCTTAAGATTGTCAAGCCCCTCTCTTATTTCTGATTCGCGCATTCTTATCTTTGTGAGCCTGTTTTCAGCTTCTCTTTCCTTGTCTTCAAGCATGTTCCATCTTGGGTTTAGGTTCTTCTCCCTTCTTTGTACATCCTTTCTCATAGACAGCACTTCAGCTTCCAGAATATCAAGCTCTTGCTCTCTCTGCTTTATCCTTCTCATTTCCTCGCCCTTTAGCTTAGCAAGCATTTCCTCTCTTTGCCTGCCTGACTCCTCATTATGCCTCTTTATTTCAGCATCAAGTTGCACTTTTTTTTCCTTCTGAGCCTGCAGTTTATCAGTTAGCTCTCTTTCTTTTTTAGCAACTTCAGATTCTCTTCTGTCTCTTTCATTGCTTTGTGTCTTTAAAGCATCTATTTCTTTTTGTATGTCTTTTCTTTTTTCGACAATCTCGTTTTCAGTATCCTTTTTCTTCTTTTCCAGTTCTGCAATATTGTCTATGACTTCTTTCTTCAGTTTCTCCATTCTTTCAAACTTGCTGTCGACTCTGCTCTCCCGTGACTTTGATAGCTTCTCTTGGGCAAATGTTTTTGAGCTGAGGCTTCTTTGTTTTTTTGCGATCTCTTCTTCTTTAGCCAATAAAATCTTTAGTTCTGGAGCGACAATCTTTCTTGCAAACTCATAGCGTATTGGGTTCTTCCTTGATTCTTTCAGCAAATCTCTAAGATCCTTGATTCTTTCTTCGCTTGCTTTTCTGTGAAGTTTGAACAATACTATGAACATTGCAAAAAATATTAAAAAACTCAGAAAGCTTTTGCCGATAGAAGCAATCTCCTCTGAAAAATAAGAAAAAGTGGCAACCAAGTAAGGCAGCAGCAGCAAGACAAGTATTGTATACGCCCTGTTTATCTTGAGCTTTCCAAGTCCTTCTTCTCCCTTTTTCTTTCTAAGAAAAAGCCATATAAACGAAGCAACTAGGAGTATAAGCACTGTTACATAACGCTGTATTGGAACTAATGTCTCAAGGACCATGTATATCACTACTCAATAGTGTTATCAAAATTATCAAGAAGAGTATATAAGATTTTCTAAGAACTGCTTATAAATGGTATATAAAGGCCTTTTAAAAATTAAAGATTTAAAGAAAAATAAAGGATTTACTTTCTAAATCCTTTTCTTGATTTATAGTGGTATCTTCCGTAAAGGCCAAAAGCCACCAATACAAACAATCCAAGTCCAACTCCAGCCCTGTTATTATCCAAGAAGTTTGCTATTGCTGCGCCTGTGATTGGGTTTTGTGTTGTGTCAAAAAGTGTGTCAGGAGTTGAACCTGCTGGTTCCCCCTCCAGATCGAGATTGCCCTCTGCTTCTTGAGGGGTTGTTTGTTCTATTGCAGTTACTTCCTCTGTTGCTTCAGGGATTTCTTCTTCCTCCAGGAATAATATTGGAAGGTCATTAGTAAATAATACTCCTGCTGTTCCAGCTACAGTCTGCTGATTAGTATTGGTTATAATAACACCAGTTGTCTTTTTTGCTCTTGAATAGAATCCATTAACCCTAAGGTCATCAAAAATATCAACATTTAAATTATCTGATAATTGAACATTTGCTGGTCCGCTGAATATCGCTTCCTCAGTGTTAGTATCTTCAGTATTTTCCTTTGCTTTTGTGTTCTTGTTCAATATGCTCACGCTATTGACTTCCCAGACAGACTCGCCTTCTTTTGCGTAGTTTTCAATCCTCAAATCAACTGATTCCCTGTTTCTTGTAACACTGCTTATGTCGCATAAAACGGCGCCTTCCTCAAGGTTTGCACATCCTAGCTTCCAGTTGTTTGTTTCAGCATCCCTTACAAAAACATTAGTATTTTGTGCTTTAGGGAATTCTTCATCATGTATTATCCTTAAAATATGCGATGGAGAATTTATATCTAATTTTATTGTGGTCTCAACATAAGCATAATTTTTGCCCATTTCTGCATTAAGACCAGTTGCTTTTTCATCTATTCTTGAAATGCCTTCAGAACAGTCAAATAAAGATTCTTTGTATGTCTCTGTTCTTGCTGAATAGCATTCTGCTGCTTCTGGTCTTTTTACTTCATATGCAGGAGCATCAGTTTCGTCTGCACCAACAATCTGACGAATAGTAAATGTGGGCATCATACTTGGAATTGTTACAGTTCTTCCTGTTATCATGCTTTTGCCAGTAAATTCTTTCACTTCATGTCTTTGGAATTTAGCAGCTCTTGCATCAGCTGTTATTGCCGCTCTTGGAGCAGTTTCACTTGCTGCCTCGCCGGAATCTCGTTCTGAGATTTCATTAATTGCAGAATCTCCGCCACGTAATGGAACTGCCATTACATTAATCGGTAAAAGAAGTAAGAAAAATACTAAAATTATACTAGTGTATCTCGAATTGCACATATTCATTTTTACCCCCTATACACCCTTTATATAGTATTATGTATATATAAACATTGTCATATCTCTCAAAATACGCTAGAACTGATGAAAACCTCTATTATGGCCCCTATAACAAGCAGTAAAAACGCAAAGCCCATTAGCCATAGGGCATCAACAACAACCTTTTTGTAATTTTTATCAAACAAATCATGCCTTATCACAGCAACTGAGACTATTCCACCAGCCAATCCTGCTAAGAAGTAAGATGCAATCTCAAATATTCCATGAGACATGTATCCAAAAAAACCATATGAGAAGTTGCCAATGAATGATAAAACAACAGAGCCGCCCACTACACTAGCAGAATATTGCATCGCTTGCCTAACATAAATCCCTATCGCAACAGCCAGTATCGCAGCGTTCCATGTAAGAATGAATATCGCGCCGGCACCAAAGAAAAAAGAAAACAAAAAGCTGAATACAAGAACCCTTATGTTATTGGCAAATAAAACTGGAAATACGTCTGGCTGCACGATATTGCCGTTTATTATTGACCTGACCATTCCGATATCATTATACTGGGCAGCAAACAATTCTTTGGCCTCATTTATTGGTAGCATCAAATTCCAGAATGAAAAAGCAATACACATTCCGACAAACAATGCAATAAATGCTTTCAATGCTTTTTCATGTTCTTTCAAAAGGCTTTTTTCTTGTTTTGATTTTCTTGTCTTATTTTCTTCCAAGTAGATTATCTTATACATCAGAGGAAGTGCTGCCATAACAGTTATGAAAATCGCAAGATTTTCTATGGAGCCATGAAAGACCCATTTATCAAATATTACTCCTAATGATGCATAAAGCATACCAATAAAGAAAACATACAATAAATGCTGCTCAGCATTATCTTCTCTTAATAAAGATTCAAACACCATCTTTTGACAATAAATTAATCAATATGAGTCTATAAAAAAGTTCCGTAATTGCATATGGTAACAGATAGTCAAACAACACCTTTAAAAATGCAAAAAATTAGTCAAAATAAACTTAAATGGTTGCTAAAAATGAAACCTGTCAGTAACAAAGTGCCAATGCATATTGCAATTATTCTAGATGGTAATAGACGTTTTGCAAAGCGCCTTATGATGAAACCATGGAAAGGGCATGAATGGGGCGAGAAAAAAGTAGAAGATCTTCTTACTTGGTGTGATGATCTCAAGATAAAAGAGTTAACGCTTTACACTTTCTCACTTGAAAATTTTAATAGGCCTAAAAAAGAATTGGATTACCTCATGAAAATTTTCAAGGAAAGTTTCGAAAAAATAAAAGTTGATCCAAGGCTGAAAGAAAACAGCATCAAAGTTAATTTTATTGGCAGAATAGAAATGTTTCCTTCCGATGTAACAAAAGCAATGAGAGAACTTGAGAAAAAAACAAAAAATAATTCAGCACATATAATCAACTTTGCAATGGCATATGGTGGACAAGATGAGATAGTAGAAGCCGCAAAAAAAATAGCTCAAAAAGTAAAAGAAGGAAAACTAGACATAAAAAAAATAAATAAAGAAACTTTCGAAGATAATCTATACATGAAAGATTCTCCAGATATGATAATAAGAACAGGAGGAGAAAAGCGCTCTTCAAACTTCCTCCCATATCAATCGGCTTATTCTGAGTGGTTTTATATCGAAAAGATGTGGCCTGAATTCGAAAAAGAAGATTTTATTAAATGCATCAAAGAATTTGGGCAGCGGCAAAGAAGGTTTGGGGCATAAGTTTTATAACCTGCTTTTAATTTATTATGCTATGCAAAAAAAAGAGCCTCTATTCAGCGAACAAACATTAAATTTCATCAAAGGTTTTACCCTGGAAAACATAGAAAAGTTTGGCAAGGCTAACTCAAATGCAATCTTGGGCAAGATGCTCGGTGAAAACCCAGATCTTAAAACTAAGATAAACGAATTAAAAAAAGAGATAGAATCAACAATAAAGATTTTCTCAAAGCTATCAAAGAAAGAGTTCACTGAGTTGCATAAAAAATATACTGCACATCTCATAAATCTTCCAAAAAAAGAAAAAAAAGAGGGTCTTCCAGAGCTAAAACATGCAAAAGATTATGTTTTCAGATTTGCTCCTTCGCCATCAGGGCCAATACATATAGGAAGAATGATTCCTCTTTTGCTGAACAGCGAATATGCAAAGAAATACAAAGGGAAGTTCATTCTGCGTATCGAAGACACTGATCCAAGCAAAGTTGCTTTGGATATTTACAAGCAAATAGAAGAAGACACTAAATGGCTTACTGGGAACAAAATAGATGAGATAGTTATTCAGTCTGATAGAATAGAAGACTATTACAAGCACGCAGAAGAATTAATTGACAGCGGACACGCCTATGTATGCACCTGCAAACCAGAAGAGTGGAGAAAATTTGTAGATAATAAGTTAGAATGCCCTCATAGAATTCTTGAAATAATGGAACAAAAGAAAAGATGGCATAACATGTTAAAATCTTGGCCAGAAGGTTCTTCAGTTCTTCGCATCAAAACAAACATGTCGCATCCAAATCCTGCAATAAGAGATTGGCCTGCTTTTAGAATCACAGAAGATTCGCACCCAAGGCATGGTAAAAAATATCGTGTATGGCCTTTAATGAATTTCTCAGTCGCCATTGACGATCATGAATACGGCTTGACCCATGTGATACGTGGAAAAGACCACATTACAAATGCAGAAAGGCAGAAATACCTTTTTGAATACTTCAATTGGCCTGTTCCAGAATACATACATACAGGGAGAATTAACTTTGAAGGTGTAGATATATCAGCATCAGAGTTTTATAAAGACATCCAGAACAAAAAATATTCAGGCGTTGACGATCCAAAACTTCCAACTGCGGCTGCATTCAAACGCCGCGGATTGCTTCCTGAAGCATTCATAAGATATATTCATGAACTTGGACCATCAAAAGTCGACAAGACAGTTTCTTACGAAGAATTCATGCAGTCTATTTATGCATTCAACAGGTCTTTAATAGAAAAAGATGCAAATCGTTATTTCATAATAGAAGATCCAATTGTGATTGAAATAAAAAACATGCCGGATATAAAAGCAGAATTGCCATTGCATCCAGACTTTCCTAAGAGGGGCATAAGAAAATTCCACAAATCAAATAAGTTTTACATTGAATCAAAAGACAAACCACTAAAAGATAAAAATTATCGATTAATGCATCTTTGTAATTTTTCTGGAAAAGATTTAAAATTCATTTCACAGCATCCTGATTCAAAACTTGATGCAAAAGCTGTCCATTGGCTTCCTGTCACAGATAAAGAAAAATCAGTAAAAATAAGAGTGATGATGAGCCATGGAAAAGACATCAAGGCTATAGGCGAGCAGGGTCTTGCCAATCTAAAGCCTGGAGCAATAATCCAGTTTGAAAGAAAGTTTTTTGCAAAATTTGATGGTCAAGAAGGAGATGTTTACGTTTTCTATCAAATGCATAAGTAGCAAAGAGATTAAAAATGCCATAACAACATTTAAAAACCAAAATTGTGCTATTCACTAAAAAACAAATCCTATCAGGAGGAATTTCCAATGACTGAAGAAAATATCATAAGCAAGGCTTACGAGGCAGTAGAAGTTGCCGTTAAGACAGGCAAGATTAAGAAAGGCACAAATGAGGTCACAAAATCTATAGAAAGAGGCGTGGCAAAATTAGTTCTGGTAGCATCAGATGTTAATCCCCCAGAGGTTATAATGCACCTAGAACCATTATGCCGGGAAAAAAACATACTTTTCGTCAAGATTCCAAGCAGGGAAGAGTTAGGAACAGCCGCAGGACTGAATGTCCCAACATCCAGCGTGGCAGTTGTTGAAGCTGGCAATGCAGAAGCAATAATAAAGGAGATGGCATCCGGAGGAGACTCTAAACAGCAAGTAAAAATTGTGAAACAAGATGATTCAAAAAAAGAAAAACCAAATAAAAAGATAGAAGATAAAAAATAAGATGGCAGCACAAGAACAGCAAAACACAGGAACAGAAAACCAGGAGCAAAAGAAAAAGACTTCTGGGTTGATTTTCACAGAGGCATATCCAGCAGAAGTACATGAAATAGTCGGCCGCACAGGCACTCGTGGAGGAATCACACAAGTGCGTGCTAAAGTACTTGATGGCTATGACAGGAATAAGATATTAAGAAGAAACGTCAAAGGTGCAATTGCTGTAAAGGATATAATCATGCTTCGTGAAACTGAGATAGAAGCTCGTTCATTAAGCGTTGCAAAAAGAGGAAAAAGATAATGGTTAAATGTTCGTTCTGTGGCAATGATATTGAACCAGGAACAGGGACACTTTACATAAAAGATGATGCAAGAACATTTAATTTTTGTAGCCTTAAATGCAGGAAAAACCAGTTAAAATTAAACAGGAGTCCGGTCCATACCCGCTGGACAAAAAGATTCAAGAGATGATAGAGCGGACATTAGTTCTTATAAAACCTGACGGTGTTGGGCGCGGCTTGATTGGCGAATGCATCATGCGGTTTGAACGCGCAGGCTTCAAGATTGTTGGCATCCGCATGGTTTGGACCGGCAAGGAGCATGCAATGAAGCATTACACAGAAGACATTGCAAAGAGGCGTGGAGAAAAAGTAAGAGAACATCTTTTGGAATTGATAACATCAGGCCCTGTTGTTGCAATGGTCATTGAAGGCGTTGACGCAATAGATAACATAAGAAAAATAGTCGGACCAACAGAGCCAAAATCTGCGCCCCCAGGAACTATTCGCGGAGATTATGCTCATGTAAGCTATGCATATGCCGACAAAAAAAGTATTGCAATAAAAAATATTATCCATGCATCATCAGATAAAAAAGATGCAGAGTACGAAATTCCATTGTGGTTTAGCGATGACGAGCTGCATTCTTATTCCTCAGTCCACGATAAGCATATAAAGGAATAATCAGTAAAAACATCATAAATGCCAAAAAAAAGAGGCTCAAAGAACGTTCTTTTAATAGATTTTACAGCTAAAAGCATTGGCAGGATTGTAAAGGATATTAACAGGACTATACAAAAAAGCACCGGTATAAACGAGCATATAACAAACATAAGGAAAATATTCACAAATTACGAAGAGCCTTTCTGCGAGATTCGCCAAAACCATAAAGGAATGAAAATATCAATCAAGCTCCCGAAAGTAAAAAAGAAGGATATTTTTTTGAATGTTTCGCAAACATCTATAGAGGTAAACGCATCATCAATTGCCCGTGATGAATCTAAGAAAGATATCCTGAAAGTATACCACCGTATAATAAACATTCCAGAGTGCAGTATTTCTGAAAAAACAACAGCAGACTACAAAAGAGACAAGCTAAAGATAAATGTTCCCTATGAAAAAATAAAATAGGGCAATGATTGCCCTAAAAATAAGCAACTATCTTGTTTCCCCTTTCAGCAAGAATAATGGCTTCTTGCTCATTGATAAGATTCTGATTTTTTATGTGCCTCTGCATTTTGCCAATATTGTTAGTGTCAATTTTTTTGTTGTGCCTATCCATATGCAACTTTAACTTTGTCTTGTGTTCCATTTCCCACGCCCCCATAACAAATGTTTTGATCTTCAATAATCCATGTATCCCCGCATAAAAGCTTCTTCTTCAGAAGAAATCTCATCATCCTCTAGTAAATTCTTCATCTCTTCGATGTTATATATATCCTCGAGATCTTCTAAACCCTCAGCATATTCTTCTCAGATCGGAAGAGCACACGTCT
>CAYIYF010000011.1:0-12315 GCA_964367575.1 Candidatus Woesearchaeota archaeon
TTTTGGTGTGTTCTTCAATCCATCTGTTGTGAGAATCATAAATCTCTGCATCCTCAACTCTTTCTGGAGGTGCAAGTATTCCAACGTTTACATTAGGATACTTCAATTTCGAACCAACAAAAACAGTTGGAGGACTATTAGAAAAGAATTCATCACGCAGAACATTTCTTGTCTCTGGTTGTGGCACGCTCTGGTAAGCCTTGAGCAAATCTTTCTTGCCGTATTTTATCTTTGCTCCATCCAGAATAAACTTGCCGTCCATAGCTTCTCTAATAAAGCCATATATTAAAACTTATCTTGCGCAATCAGTAAGTGTAGCAAATGCAAAACCTTTTTAATATAAAGCAGTAAAATTTTATCATGGTGATTTTTTCCATTGCTGAGGTGATAAGGCTTCTTATCATGACAGCAGCTTTAGGGTACATTTTCATGGATTATATTAAGAGTCCGTCAACGCTGACAAATCAGCTTCTCTCCTCGCGCTCATTCAGCTGGGAAAATTTCAAGTTTGCTGCCCTAGTTACCGCACCAGGAATAATCCTTCATGAGATGGGTCACAAGTTTGTTGGTTTGGCAATGGGAATAAAAACAGAATTTTTCGTATATTATTTCGGTTTATTCCTAGGTATATTCCTCAAGTGGATAAGCAGTCCATTCATCATCTTTGCCCCAGGTTATGTGAGTCTATCGGGCCCAATTACAGATTTCCAGAGATTAGTCACTTCATTTGCAGGACCAGCAATGAACTTAATTTTATTCTTAAGTGCATACATTATTTTAAACAGGAAAAAGACATTGACAAGAAATCAGGCAATTGCGCTTCATTTAACAAAGCAGATAAACTTTTTCTTGTTTTTGTTTAATCTAATTCCTCTTCGACCATTTGATGGCTATGCAGTTTTCTCCAGTTTATTCAAAATTATATTTTAGCGCCTGAAAACCCTTTGGAGAATCCCTTTCTTCTTCTTTTCTTCTTTGGAATCCTTTTTCTCGATTATGTTTTCTTTTTTTTCGTGAACTTTCTTGGCAATACTCTTCTTTTCAGCAGTTAGATGATTATTTTTCTTTTTCTTGTTTATCTTCTTGTTAATTTGTTTTTTATTTTCATGTTTTTTATGCGGCTTCTTGATTATTTTTGATGTTTTTTCTTTTCGGTTTTTTTTCAACTCTTTTTTCTTTTCTGCTTTCTCTAAATCTTTCTCAATTTTTTCTTTTTCAGCAGCCTTTTCAGCATCTTTTGCTATCATTATTCTCTGCTCTTCCATTGCTTCAGAAGCAATTTTCAGTTCTTCTTCGTCTTTTTTCAGTTTTTTCAGTAAGTCTTTGCTTCTCTTTTCAGCATCTTGCTCTTTTAGCAGTTCTCCGCAAGTCTCGCAGAGAAATTGCGATTCTAGCGCTTCCTCTTCTGTGAACTTCTTTCTGCACGCTTCGCAGTAATAATGCCTTTTATTGCCTATTTGCAAAAGTTCTGATTTTATTGAATTAATGCTTTTTTGCTTTATATCTATAAGCAAGGCAACAGCCTTATGGGTGTCAAAAGTCCAGTAGTATATGAACCATCCTTTGATATTGTCTTTTTTTCTGATGAATGTGACAAGATTATGTTCCTGAAGCCTGTATATCATGTTCCTTACCTGGTTGACAGAGATGGCTAGCTTTTCGGCAATCTTGAACTCAGAAACATTTTTTTTATTTTTCAGCACATGGAATAGTTTTACTGTGTCAGAACCAGAAACATTTTTTATAAGGTCAATAAGTGGCTCATCAGGAATCTTCATGGTGTTTTAATAACTCCGGGCCTTATTTAAATACTTTATGCATTCCTGAATCTTTTTTCCAAGGTTTTCTTGAAACTTTTTAATCCTCTCAAGGTATTTCCAGAATAAAATCCTTCTAAATAAGTTAAGTGCCCTATGCAGCGTTCAGTATGGTGTGCCATTACTTTATCATGCTCTTCAGTGCCTCCAATAATTTTTGCGCGGTAAAAAAGAACCAAGTTTTGTAGCACTCCTGAAAGGTGCATGCTTCTCATTGCGCTTTCAAAGCTTCTGACAGCACCAGCATCGAGTGCATTTCTGCAGTATTCGCTGAACAAATCTTCTCTTTCAGATTCTTCATTAAAAATATTTCTTGTTCTGTAATTGTCAGCAAGCATCACGACATCAAGGTATGGCACTCCAACTGTCGCCTTTTCAATGTCAATTATGCACACCTCTCCCTTTTGGTTTATTATTAAATTTCCGGGATGAAAATCTCTATGTGCAACGCCCCTAAATGAATTAATCCCGCGGGAAACGCTGTAAATTCCTTTTGCTAATTCTGTGTCTTCAGGATTGGAATAAGGTTGCATTGCAATATTTCTTAAGATTTTTTTCTCTGCAAAATCGCAGATGTCCTCTTCGCCAACAGCTTTTCTTGCGCTTTCCAAGTCTCCTGATGTTTTCAAATGCAGCAAAAGAACGCTTTCCAGGCCTTTTCTCGCAGCGCCTCGTGCAATATCAAAGTCTCTGTTGTCAATATGCTCTTTAAGGCTGGCATTGCCGACTCTTTTAGTGACGCTGAAAGTCCTTCCATCAATCTCGACTAAAGCAAGTGGTGCAACAAATCTTTTTCTCGAATTTCCCATGGTATTGTAGACAAACTCTGTTTTTGCATGTTCGCTTCTTATCTCTTCAGTATCATCTCCAGTCTTGAACACAAAAGATCCTCCAATAACCTTTGAGTTGTGTACATAAACAATATTCTTTGATCCAGGGATTTCTTGAAATGCACTGTCAAAATTTTCTATGCTTTTTATGGCTTTTTTGAAGGTATTTCTTGCTTTTACAGGTCTTTTGGTTCTCTCGAGGTAATTTGCATAAATGCAAAGAGCTGTTAAAAATTCTGTGCTCTTGTTCTTGCTTGTTTCTATTGCAGTATTAAGCAGCCATTCCGCAAGATCCTTCCTTCCATTTCTTGCAAAATGGGCGGCATCCATTAAGTTTTCAAGATACTCTGAATTTGTAGGTTTTTTGAATAGTAAGTAAGTGTCAGTAACTAACCTCACTAGAAGATTTGGTCTAAAGTTAATGTCTGGTGCAACATCAAGAAGCCTGTTTATGACGTCTGTGGCAACTTCATCATTTCCTTCATAAACAGCAGCAGTCGCATCATACCTGTCTTCATCAATTGTCCCTTCAACAGTCCCTCTGTGCTTTATTGTAAACTTAGGGTAAGCTGTCCTGTCATCCATTATCCCGCCTAAAGCTGTTACAAAGTTGTCATAAATGTTGATTGGATTTAGCAATGTCAATGGTTTTGTGACCCATGGGTGCCCAGAAGTTCCGGCTTGATAGCACAGAAATGCCATCAAGGCCCCCTCAGTAGATTCCCCAATGAATGAACTTTCAGGATTAAAAAAAGCTTGATAAAAATTTGGAGCAGAGGCAATAATGCCCGCAACATAAGAAACAACCCTTGCCCCTTTCAGCCTCTTGTTTTCCTTTTCAACCTTTTTCAAGAGTTCTTGATGTTCGCGTCTTTCTTTTTCAATTAGATTTACCATTATCCTATGCTAAACCCTTGTTAATATGAAAAATAATGCTGTCCCTACAACGCCTATGACAAGCCCAAAAATGAATGATGTTGCTCCGCTGTCGCTTGCAGATTCTTTTGCAACAGGCGTTGTTTTTGTCTGTGGTTTTGCTTCTTCGTTTTTTGTTTCAGATTTCTTATTGTTGACAACATTAATATTCTTTTGCTGGCTATCTTCTGTTTCATCATTATTTTTTTTGTTGTTATTGAACGAGCCGGTGCAGTCTTCAATACCATCGCCATCAAAATCTATTTTGCACCCATCAAACTCGACAATGCATCCAGGCTGTGTATTAGGACAGAGATCTATGCCGTCATTGATGCCATCGCCGTCAGTATCAAGAGAGTCTTCTTCATCCTGGACATCAGCCTCTTCCTGCAGTTCAAGCTTGAATTCAAATATTTCTCCATGCAGGCTGCCAAAGTTGTCTGTGCCTTTGAGCTCAATTTTGATGTCTATTTTATCGTCTGCTTCATAATCACCAAGATCCAATGAAAGGCTTGCAAGACCGATTTCTCCGTCCTCAACATCGTCTTCTCCTTCTGCAGCATCAACTTCATCATCTTCAGCAAAAAGTTTTGCTTCAATATTGCTGCCTGTAAAGGTAAAGCCGTCATTATTCTTGTTGTAAGTATTGTGATAACGAACATTTATTGTCACATCTTCATTCACAGCAGGTCTTTCAGTAGAGCCGTCGCTGACATTTTTTGGTTCAGCATCGCCGATTTCAATTTCAACTTTGTTATTATAGAATTTTAAGTTATTTTTAACTTCAATAGTAACTGGAATCTCTACGAATACAGGCCCAGCGCTGCTTCCATTTTTTGTCCCTGTAATCTTAAGCTTCCCAACATCCCATACTTTTTCTTCAAGTTTTTCATCTTCCTCGTCAATTGCCGGCAATCCTTGCGGCACGTCAAACTTGACAGTAATTTGTTTCGTTGACATAGAGGGAGTCAAGGAAAAGCCAGTGCTGAAATCATCTATTATGAAATTGCCTGTAACAATATCATTTTCTGGGGCAGAGGTGTCAGGGGCAAATTCAAAAATGAAATCACTGATAGTAGAGTTATCAGTAAAGCTGTTGGTTAAAGATATGCTGTCAGTTTTTTCCTCATCAGGAATATCATCTGGTATGCTGTAGTCAAGCTTCGATACGCTTGCAGTAAGGCTGGCAAAAACAGCAAAAGCCATCAGGCTAGCTAAAAAAATACAGGATAAAACTCTCTTGGCAATGTTCTTTTTCATAAAATATACTTTCCAGAAGTCACTTTTTAAGCTTTGCCAGAAAAATCACCCTAACCTTTATAAACGTGCATTTGAGGCTTATAAAGATGGATTCCCTGCCTAGCAGTCAGCCGCAAAAAGAACCTGAAATCGATACAGAAACCCATGAAAAGATAACAAAGAAGTTTAATGAGCTGAAATCAAAGGTTGAGTCATTTAAAAAAAAGCTTCTTGCAAAAGAGGGAAAAAACATAATAGGAATCTGTATTCTTCCCCCAGAAAGATTTGAAGACCTAGTCAATCGCCTGCGTGCTGAAAATTTAAAGGAAGAAGAATTAAAGAAAAGAATTGATGAAGAAAAAGAAAAAATAAATGTTCTCGTGCTTGTTGACGACCAGGAAACAAAAGACACCAAGGAGAAGATAGACTTAATCAAGGGTATGGAGGATTTCCTCAAGAAAACAGCGCAGGATATTGATAAACACATAAAAACACAGTCGATGCTTATGTCAGAGCTTCGTGAGGCTTGTTATGACGGCAAGACAGAGATTTTAAAGATGCTGTCAATAGGAATTCACATTCATGATCCAAAAGATGTTCTCGGCGCAATAAAAGTAAGCGAACTCCACAAGTCAATGGTGCTGCAAAGATTTGAGCGCTATATAGTCTCTTACATTGCAGTTGGCAGCTTATTTCGCGGTGATGCTTCCAGCGCAGACATTGATGTTGCAGTAATCATTGATGACACAGATGTCAAGCGCATGAGCCGTGCAGAGCTGAAGGACAAGCTGATGAGCATAATTCGCTCAATGGGATATGAGGCAAGTTCAAAAACAGGCGTAAAAAAAGTATTTCACATTCAAGTTTATATTTTGACAGACTTTTGGGATGGCATTCGCGATGCAACTCCAGTATTCTTCACGTTCCTTAGGGACGGCATTCCATTGTATGATCGTGGAGTTTTCATGCCGCAAAAATTGCTTCTTAGCATGGGAAAAATAAAGCCCTCTCCAGAGGCAATAGAAATGCACATGGATGTTGGCGAGCGCCTTATTGACCGTGCAAAAAGCAAGATGCTTGGAATAATAGCAGAAGACCTTTACTATGCAGCATTAAATCCTTCGCAGTCTGTCTTGATGCTTGAGGGATACCCTCCTTCAACTCCGCGTGAAACAATAAGACTGATGGAAGAAATATTTGTAAAGAAGGAGAAAGTTCTCGCTCCATCTGATCTCGAGCCTTTAAAGAAGGCTTTCAAATTATTCAAGGACATTGAGCATGGGGATATTCGTGAAGTCACAGGCAAGGACTTGGATTCCTTGATGAATGCTGTTTCTGACTATGTAAAAAAGATTAAGGAAATAGTGAAAAAGCTTGACAAGAAATCAACAAAAGAAAGTTCTTCTAAACTGCTTGAGCAGATTTACGAGAATTTAGAAAGTTTGATGGATCTGGAAAAACTTTCAAAGGCAAGGCTGGATCTCCTGAAAAACTTTGATAAGCTTGTCAAGAAAGGTCATTTCACAAAGCAGGATTTGGATTTATTGAAGGCGACAATTGAAGGTATAAAAAAAGCAGGGACAAAACAGGAGCTTGAAAAGCTTCGCCGTGAATCTGCAACAGTCCGCAAGAAACTTCTTGAGCATGTGCAGCGCGAGCGTGGAAAAGAAATAGAGCGCGCAAGGATACGCGTAAAATATGGAGACAGCTTTGGAGAAGTCTATCTTCTTGAAGATTATGCATACATAGTTGGAGACATAGATGCAAACACGAAAGCAGTTTCAAAGGCAAAAATAAACCCAAACGGCGGTCTTGGGAAAGTAGAGCCGTCAACAATGGAAGAGCTGCAAAAAACAATCGCATCTGCAAAGATTCCTGAAAGAGTTTTCATAAAAGAGCCGATATTTGAGGATTTAAAAAAAATCTATGGCAAAGAAGTAGAGGTATTAGTCACATCCTGATGATACAAACAATATTGATTCCATCATACAGCTCATTAAAACTTCTTGTAGGAAATTCAATAATTCTTGGGCTTTCTCCAGAAAAAGATTTAGATGATTCATTGGCTTCTTTTGACGATCCTTTTTATGTTGGAAGATTATGCATTGATGAAAAGAACACTCCAAGATTTGGTAGATATTCTAAGAATTTTACACTTTATAAAGTAGACAATCTTACTTTGATAGCCAGTGGAAGAATTGTAAGCACAAGACTTACAAACTTAAAACTTTCTCCAGAAACAATGAGTTATTATCATCCAAGGATTGTTTTGCCTAGCCAATAATTTGAAAGAAAACCTTATAAATCAAACTTATACAATTCTTAAAATGGAAGCTTTAATATCTAATTTCAGGCTTGGACGCCACACAAAGTCAAATAACCACATGATTCTGCTGGTTTCAGGCATAGAAAACAGGGAAAAGGCCTCTTCATTAATCAACAAGAAAGTCACATGGAAGTCGCCTTCTGGCAAGGAGATTCATGGAAAAATAGCCTCTTCACACGGAAATAAAGGTGCAGTCAGGGTAATATTTGAAAAGGGAATGCCAGGTCAGTCAATAGGAAAAAAAGTGGTGATACAATAAAATGGCAACATTAAGAAGGGGTCATTGTATATCTGTGGTAAAAAGGCCTTACAACAGAAAAAGCAAGTTCAAGAGAAAGAATTTTGTAAAAACAGTTCCTCAAAACAAGATAATCCGTTATGACATGGGAGATCTCTCAAAAGAGTTTCCTTACAAGGTCGAATTACTAACAAAAGATCCTGTTCAGATACGTCACAATGCTCTTGAAAGTTGCAGACAGATAATAAATAGAAACTTAATGAGGCACATTGGTACAGATTATTACTTAAAGCTAAATGTTTATCCGCATCAAATAATACGCGAGAACAAAATGTTGACTGGTGCTGGTGCAGATAGAATGCAGACAGGTATGGCACATTCATTCGGTACACCAACAAGCGTTGCTGCACGTGTTGGAAAAAAACAGCCTGTATTTTCAGTAAAAGTTGAAAAAGAAAACATAAATCATGCTAAGGCTGCATTGAAAAAGGCCACTCCAAGAATGCCTGGTCATTTCTCAATAAACATAATCGAGATAAAAAGATAATCAGCAAAACTCGCATACGTTCTTAGACTTTGCAACCTTCTTTTTTCCGCTCTTTTTTGGTTTCATTGCCATAAGATATTCCTATTTAAAAACTATTTAAATCTTTTCATAAATAAATTTATAAACACTAAAAAATAAGAATGTCTTATGTTAACAAGATTCACAAGAGAGTATGAAGATTATATTTATCTTGTCTTTAGAGTATTTGTTGGGCTCATGTTTGCTCAGCATGGAGCTCAAAAGCTGTTTGGGTTGCTTGGCGAAAAACAAGTAGAGCTTATCAGTCTTTTTGGCCTTGCAGGTGTTATCGAATTCTTTGGAGGAATACTAATAGCAATTGGTTTATTCACAAGAATTGCAGCCCTTTTCAGCGCATTCAATATGCTTGGCGCATGGTTTGTAAGCCACATAAAGAACGGTTGGATTCCAATAATAAACAAGGGCGAGCTAGCGTTGCTTTACTTTGTAGCCTTTTTGATAATATTGGTTTACGGCTCAAAGAAATTCGGCTTGGACAGCAAATTCTTCAAGCTGCCATCTTGGTTTAGTTAATAACAGAGAGAAACAAAAAAATTAATGGTTCAATAACTTACATTTTTAGCAACACATATATTTAAATAAAATAACATGCTATGAATATGCATGGTTATTCACAGTGGGGCTATGAAGATTAAGATTTCGCCTATTGTGAAGAATATTTCTAAAAATATCAAATTCAACTGAACTGGCTCAAGTTCATGGTTGCTTTTAATTTTTCAGCATGGATTTGAGCCTTGCATTCTAAAACTTAGTTAAATCTTTAACCATTCTAGGAGGTAATAAAAATGGAACAAGAAATAAAATCAGATGATTTGGTCATTGACCAGATAGTGCGTGCATGCAGGCAATGCGGCCGCGAGCAAAGGCATTACAGGATTGGAGATCCAGTCATGGAAGATGAGGGTTTCCTTACTGTGGAATACCAATGCATGGGGTGCATGAGTGTTAGATCAATTATCATTGACGCACTTAATGAAGATGTAAACTCAGAAAAAAAATAATAAAAATATTAACAAATTTGATTTTTAGTCAATAGCATATCCTTGGCGGACTGCTTAGAAGTATCTCAAGGATTTTTATTGCATTCTTTATGTCATTCAAGCATGCAATGCTGGTAGTGCTGTGTATATTCCTTACAGCAACTCCGATTACAGTGCACGGAATTCCGCCCTTTGAAACAGAAACGTTCAGCGCGTCAGTTGTTCCATAGTCGCTCACATCTGGCTGTATAGGTATCTTATGCTTCTTGGATATGTTGATTATCCATTCATTTATGCAGCTTGTCGTTATCATCTCAGCGTCTTTTATCACCAAAACAGGCCCTTTGCTGAGTGACTTTCCAATGGAAGGATGTTTTGCATCATCAGACTCAGTCATGTCTAGCACAATGGCGTAATCAGGGTTTATTGAGTATATAGAAGTCTTTGCGCCATGCAGTCCAATCTCTTCTTGCACAGTAAAAACATAGTATATCTCTGCTTTTGATTTTCTCAGGCTTTTTGCAAGTTCAATGAGTGCATAGCATCCAATCCTGTCATCAAGGGCTTTTCCAGTAATGAGGCTTCCTTTTCCGTCTCCAAGAGGCACAAAATTCTTTACAATGTTTACATAACTTCCAATTCTTATCCCGGTTTTTCCAACATTTTCAGCAGAGGACATTCCAACATCAATGTAAATCTCTTCAATGGTTGGAAGCTTGGACAACTCTGCTCCTTCCTGGAGGTCTCTTGTTGTTATTATCCCTTCAATCTCTTTGCCATCTTTTGTCATGACATGCACTTGTTCTCCAAGCATGGTCATTGGTTCTAGACCTCCAATTGGCGAGACATAGAGCTTGCCATCAGTGTCTATGCTTTTTATCATGATTCCTATCTCATCCATGTGCGCCGCAAGCATTATTGTTGGACCTTTTCCCTTGTGCCTGGCAATAAGGTTTCCAAACTTGTCAATGTATAATTCATCAACATAAGGTTTTATTTCACTGCGTATTATTTCTCTTACTTCTTTTTCATTTCCGCTTTGTCCATTAGTCTCGCTCAGTCTCTTAAGCAGCTCAATCATTTTACTCCCTTGTAATTTGCCTGCATGTTGCAGCATATTGGCACTTCCTCGTTAGAACCACACATATCGCATTGCATATGGCCATTCAATATCTTGTAGGTTCCTTTTTTGCAGCATAAAGGCATCTCTATTGATGTACCACACAAAGTGCACTCAAATTTATGATGAAGAACCTTTTCCTTTGCCAATGCAATCACCTCTGAAAAAATCTATGGCAATAAGTTATTTAAGTCTTTCTAACACATATTTTCTTATGTCGCGTCGCATAGCAATAATTGAAGAAGACAAGTGTCATCCTGATAAATGTGGCAACTATCTTTGTATCAGGCTTTGCCCAGTCAACCGCGAGGGTGAGGAATGCATCTCGCGAGCGCCAGTAACAAAGAAGGCAGCAATAGACGCAGAGCTATGCACTGGCTGTGGCATCTGCCCTAAGAGATGTCCATTCGGAGCGATTCACATCATCAACCTTCCATCCAAGCTTGATGACCCGCCAATACATAAATTTGGAAAGAACTCATTTGAACTTTTCACCTTGCCGGCAATAAAAAAAGGTTCAGTAGTTGGAATCATAGGCAGGAATGGAATCGGAAAATCCACGGCATTAGAGATTCTATCAGGCAGAATATTGCCTAATCTAGGGGATTATTCAATTGAGTACTCAGAAAAAAACAAGGATTTATTGAAGCAGGATGTAATCTCAAAGTATTCTAACTCCCAGATAGGAGACTATTTTAAGAAGCTGTTCGATGGCAAAATAAAGGTGTCTTACAAGCCGCAAAGAATTGAGCTTTTGCCAAACCTATTCAATGGCAAAGTTGTTGACTTATTAAAAAAAGTAGACGAGCGTGGCAAACTTGATGAAATGGTTTCGCTTCTGGAATTAAAAAATATAATGAACAGCAACTTATCAGATTTATCAGGCGGAGAGCTCCAGAAAGTCGCAATAATTGCAGCATCACTGAAAAAGGCAGATGTTTATTACTTTGACGAGCCATCTTCCTTCTTGGACATAACATCCAGGATAAAAGTAGCAAGAATAATACAATCATTGAAGAGGGAAAATGCAGCAGTTATGGTGATAGAGCATGACATTGCAACTTTGGACTACATATCAGATGAGATACAGATAATTTATGGGGAGCGCGCATGTTACGGCGTGATATCCATCTCAAAATCAGTAAAAAATGGCATTAACGATTACCTTGAAGGCTACCTTCCAGAGGACAATGTTCGCTTCAGGGACTATCAGATAAAATTTTCTCGTTCAATAATGGAATTAAACCAAAATGCAGAGACGCTTGTTTCATTTAACGCATTGAAAAAGTCTTTTGCCAGTTTCTCGCTGGAGGTTTTAGGCGGAGAAATAAAGCGCGGTGAAGTCCTTGCTGTTATGGGTGCAAACGGTTTGGGAAAATCAACATTCATCAAAATGATTGCTAATCAATTAAAGCCAGACTCAGGCAACATAAACCCATCCAAGGAAATAAAAATATCCTACAAGCCGCAATATATCTCCCCTGAGGATAAGACAGTTGAGAATTATCTTAAGCATCACGCAGGCGCAGAAATGAATTCAGGCTGGTACCAGCAGAACATAATGGAAAAATTAAACTTGAAGTCTCTTCTTGAAAACAACTTAAAGAATCTTTCAGGCGGAGAGCTCCAGAAGGTTTATGTTGCAGGATGCCTCTCAGGAGATTCAGATCTTATTGTTCTTGACGAGCCATCAGCATTCATTGACATAGAAGACAGGATTCATTTGACAGAGGTCATAAAGGAATTCGCGCAGAAGAAAAATGTTGCAATTGTGGTTGTCGATCATGATGTTCAGTTCATCGAGTATCTCGCTGACAGAATGCTTATCTTTGATGGCATTCCTGGCTCAAAAGGCCATGTTTTTGGCCCATGCGGGCGCCAGGAAGGAATGGACAGGATATTAAAATCCCTTGAAGTGACATACAGGAAGGATAAGGATTCAAATCGCGCCAGAATCAACAAGCCTGGCTCGCAGCTGGACAAAGAGCAGAAATCAAAAGGCCGGTATTATTTTATTTAACAAGAACTAAGAGCGCAAATAATTGATTTTTGTAAATAATTTTCTTCTCTAAAACTAATCCTTGTTTTTGCAATGTTATTTGTTTCATTCAACTCAAAAATCGTATTTGAAGGATCTGTTTGTAATGTAATAAGATACATGCCAGGATCAGCATATTCATGCTGGAAAGTTATTGGAATGCTTGTTAACGGATCCAATTGGCCTGAAAAAAAGCTTCCAGTGCCTTGACCGTCTCCAAAGTCAA
>CAYIYF010000012.1:0-12275 GCA_964367575.1 Candidatus Woesearchaeota archaeon
TGTGCTCTTCCGATCTAAGCATGTTGAATTGAAAAAAGATTTAAAATTAATTATTCCACGTGTGGAAGTTGCCTGCAGCAATTGCGGCGGGCATCTCGGGCATTTGTTTAACGATGGACCACAACCAACTGGAAAAAGATATTGCATTAATTCCGCATCACTTGATCTGAAGAAAAAGCGTTGATATGAGAATAATTTTTATGACTGATTGATTAGACTTTCTTTTCTGCCATAAACTGCTTGAAGATTGTTGTAAACAGCGATTACTGGAGAGTCATCTCTAATATTGCATGCATCAAGCTGCATTGCTATTCTTTCTTCAAGGTTCTCAATTCTTGTATCTAGGTTTGCAAGTGATTCCATGCTTTGGGCACAATTTGTCAATGGGCGATTCGCAGTTCTTTGCATGAGGGCAGTTCTGTAAGCTGCCAAAGTTGGCATAACTTGTTTGTCTTCTCTGTTGAGATCTTGTGTTGATCTTATCGCTCTTTCATAGACGCTTTGCGCCAGCCTGAAAGCTTGGGCAGGATGCATTTGAGAGACTTGACGACCTTGAACAATATTTCCATAACGACTTTTGATGAGTGCTGTTTGGTCTGTGAATAATCGTGGAACACCATTATATACAGATATGATTTTCCAAGATTCTATCAAATCTGCGCTTAAATCATCATTTATTGCTGTTTTTGCCATGTTTTAAAGTATATTTTATAGTATATAAATCTTTTGAGATGGCTTTTTTAATGCTAACATCCCTCGTTTTATCATGCGTTTCAATGTAATTGTCAAAAGAAGTGGATGCAAAAAGACAGAGATTGTTTCTGAGAAGAATGATTACATTGAAATTAATGTCAAATGGGAACGCAAAAAAGGCGAGGCAAATATTGAAGTAATTAAGTTCTTTACAAGGTTGCATAAAAAGCCTGCAAGAATAGTGAAAGGATTTACTTCAAAGAGAAAGGTGATTGATGTATGAATGAAGAAAGAAGAATACAGAAAATGCTGCGATTGCTTTCTGAAAAATACCCTGACAAGAAGAGCGCTTTGCATTTTCACAATTCATTGGAGATGCTTGTTGCCACTATTTTATCTGCACAATGCACTGATGTACGAGTGAATATTGTCACGAAAGAATTATTCAAGAAATACAGGAGTGTGAAAGATTATGCTGGTGCTGATTTGAAAGAATTAGAGCAAGACATACGATCAACTGGATTTTACAGGAACAAAGCAAAAAACATCAAGAATGCATGTAAGATGCTTATTTTTGAATTCAATGGAAAGATTCCAGATACTATGGAAGATTTAATGAAACTGCCGGGTGTTGCTAGAAAGACTGCCAATATTGTGCTGAGCAATGTTTTTGGAAAAATTGAAGGCATTGCCGTTGATACGCATGTGCGAAGGATAAGCTACAGGCTTGGATTGACAAGGCAAAAAGATCCCAACAAGATTGAAAAGGATTTAACGGAGAGGATTCCAAGGAAAGAATGGTGGTATGTAAACCACGTGCTAGTTGATCATGGAAGGGCTATCTGCAAGGCTCCTACGCCATTGTGCAGCAGCTGCTTTCTGATGAAGTTATGCCCAAAAAACGGTGTCATGAAGAGCAAGTAATATGGGACTCGAAGAATACAACAAAAAAAGAAAATTTGGAAATGAAGGAACGAAAGAACCAGAAGGAAAAATCAAGAAAACAAACAAAGATTCATTAATTTTTGTTGTGCACGATCATTATGCGCGACAGCATCACCATGATTTGCGATTAGAAATGGATGGCGTGCTGAAGAGCTGGGCAATACCAAAACTCATCGACCCAATATCTGATGCAAAGAGGCTTGCTGTGATGACAGAAGATCATCCGATGGACTATAGAGATTTTACTGGCGAGATTCCTGAAGGGCATTATGGCGCTGGGAAAGTTGAAATATTTGATGAAGGCAGCTATGAACTTGTTGATCGACAAAAAGAGAAGATAATCTTTATTTGCAAGGGGAAGAAAATGAAAGGAGAATACTGCCTGATAAAACTCAAAAAAGATGATATAAAAGACAAGAACTGGCTTTTCTTTAGAAAGAAAGATTAAGCCTTTCCAGAAAAAATTTCTTTCTTAAGCGACATGGCAGACTTCAGTGAATAATCCAATAATATGCCTGAAGATGCATCCAACTTTGCGTTGAAGAGATTTAATGACGATGTCATCATAGTGATATTCCAGATAGCCATTTTATGCTCCTTATTATGCTGCAGAACAAGGATGGTCTTTGTTGGAGTTTCACCTTTGTGATTGTCATTCAGCTTTTTCTTTGCGCTGCTGATTGCTTCTTTGTCCGTTAATTTAACTTTTGAGATGTCTAATTTGTCAACATTCTCTTTTTCATGCTTAAATATTTTTGATTCTGATTCTTTTAGCCTGCATTTTTTTCTCATGTCTACTGGAAGCTCGAAAGACGTCAGCGTGTCATCAGAAGGATTGTAAAAGTCTATCTGCCAGGTGTTATCTTTTGAGGAGTCATCATCCAAGATGCAAAAAAAATCTGAGAGATAAGAATCTTTGTGAGAATCTCTCCATGCCTTGAATTCTTTTGATTCCATCAAGCGCTTTATATCTTTCTTTGGTTCAATCATCTCTTATCTTCTATTTCTTTTCTTAATTCTTTTATGAAGCTTTCTAATTTCACATCAAAACTAACCTTTCCATCTCTTGTGCGAATAGCAATTGTTTTTTTCTCTTCTTCTTTGTCGCCTATAGTTACCATATAATTTATTTTTTCAATCTGGGCTTCACGGACTTTTTTGCCAATTGAGTTTGGTTTTTTGTCAAAGGACACACGCAATCCAGCTTCCTTTAATTTCTTGTAGATTTCCTCAGCATACTTATTATTCTTGTCTGTTACTGCCATGATTCTGACTTGCTCTGGATTCAGCCATAATGGGAAGTTCCCTGCTGTATGCTCTATTAGCATCCCAATGAATCTTTCCAAGGAGCCATAAATAACTCTATGTACGACGATAGGTGTTTTTTTTGTACCGTCTTTTGCAGTATATGTTAAATCAAAACATTTTGGTATCTGGAAGTCTAATTGAATCGTACCCATTTGCCATTCTCTTCCTAATGCATCTTTGATGAGAATATCGACTTTTGGGCCATAAAATGCTCCATCACCTTCAGCAATGGCATAATTTTCTTTTCCAACAGTATCTGTTAAAATATTATTGAGGGCCCTTTCTGCTTTGTCCCATGTTGCTTTGTCCCCCAAGAACTTTTCTGGTTTTGTTCCTAGACGATATTTATAATCTAACCCAAATATATCATAGAACTTCTTTACAATACTAAAAATCTCTTTGTATTCTGATTCTATGTCATCTTCTGTGATAAAATTATGTGAATCGTCCTGCCTAAATGCCCTTACTCTTAATAGTCCGTGAAGTGTTCCTGACAGTTCATAGCGATGCAGTGTGTCTGTGTCAGAAAGCCTTAGTGGCAGGTCGCGATAGCTTCTTTGTTCAGAGCTGAAAACAATCATTGCATTAGGGCAGTTCATCGGTTTAATTCCATAAACCTCATTTTTTCCCATGTCTGCAATAAACATATCGTCCTTGAAATGCTCCCAGTGGCCAGATTTTAACCATAATTCTTTTTTGTTTATTATCGGGCTAATAATCTCATGATACCCTCTTTTTTCATGTTCTTCCCGCCAGAATTTTATTAATTCGTTAAGCAAGATAACGCCTTTTGGCAGCCAGTAAGGACTTCCAGGAGATGTTTCATGGAAAAGAAATAACTTTAATTTTTTTCCTAGTATAACATGATCGCGTTTCTTTGCTTCTTCAACCATTTGCAAGTAGTCTTTCAGCTCTTTTTCTGTCTTGAAAGTAACTCCGTAAATTCTTGTGAGCATTTTATTTTTTGAATCTCCGCGCCAGTATGCTCCTGCCAGTTTTGTCAGCTTGAAATTTTTTATTTCTTTTGTTGATTTTACATGCGGGCCTTCGCATAAATCATTGAAATTGCCATGAGAGTAGAATGTTATTTTTCCTTTAAGGTCTTTGAGAATTTCTAATTTGTATGGCTCTTCTTTGAGAAGTTTTTCAGCCTCTTTTTTTGTCGCATCTTTTACCTTGAATTCGTGGTTTTGCTCTGCCAACTGCCGCATCTTTTTTTCTATATTCTTTAGATCTTCATCTGCGATGCTTAAATTATCAAAATCATAATAAAAACCGTCCTCTGTTGGAGGGCCTATTGCTAATTTTGCCTTCGGATAAAGCTCTTTTACAGCTGAGGCCATCAAGTGAGAAGTGCTGTGCTTTAGAGCATAATCTTTTATCTCTTTTTCTTTCATGGATTAAGGGCTTGAGAAGAGGTTTAAATATCTTTGGCTGATTATAATGAATTCTATTTTTGCATTTGCAGAATCAAAAGATATGCCTACAAAATATACAAAGAGAGATTTCATCAAAATACTAAGCAATATATTAGTTACTACTAAAAAATAGGTAAAATAGTAAGTTTTATAAACTTGCAGAATACAACTTTAACTGGCTAAAATGAATAAATCAATTATTTTAATCGCGGCATTAGTAATTTTATCAGCTTTAGCTACTGTAAATGTTAGCGCTTCTTATATGATGGGTTCTGGCATGATGGGTAGTCCAGGGTACATTTCTGGATGGGGAATGCCTCTTGCAATGGGTGCAAATACTTATGGCTCTTATGATTCATACTCTATTTATTACAGAAGTTACAGACCGAATCATTATGCAATGGCAAGCAACTATCTCAATAACAGAAACATGATGGATTTTGCAAGTAATAGACTAAATAGAACATATGATTTCATAAATTATAATAGCTATAGAAAGTATGATTTTCCTGCAAACAGTTATGATTATGATATGCCAAGGCCTTATGATTTTTACGATTATAACAGCCAAAATCAATATGGATTTTATGATTACTAGTAAACCTTTGATTATTCAGCAGTCTTTTAACAAACATGACAACTGAAGTAAAAAATTACATGACTGAAGGTTATACGGATGGTATGGAGATTTATTCTAGGAGAGGAGTAATCTGGAGCCGAATATGACTTCAACAAAGAAAAGAAGATTATGTGACTGAGTTTTGAGTACCTACCAATTAAAGATGTTGATAAAACTAGCACACAAAGAATATATCTTACTGCTTTGATAACTGATGACAGAACAATATCTTCTATAAGAAATGATTTAGCACAGATGCTGGAAGCCTTGTCAATGCGTTAGTAAACTTAGATGTGGACATTTTGTTGCAAGATACTTTTACAGGCATCGCAATGGTTGTCTGATTTAAGCCTCGATAGTTAAACAAAAGCAATCTTGTTGACTTTCATCTGGTCTAAAGGGCTTATCCTGAACTCCAAGATGAGAGAGCTCAATGATTTTTCGTATATTGAGATAATATCATCTATGAGGTTTCTTGCATCGAAAAAAAATTCAGAATTCAAGAAATCAACGGCAAATTTTAATGGGTCAAGGTAGTCCTTTAAATCGAAGCTTTTTGATGTTATGTTGGATAGCTCTTGAAGCTTGCCTTTAGATGATTCTAGTATTTTCTTTTTTGTTTCTTCCAACTTCTTCAAGTTGTATTCTGTAGGCATTGAATCTTTTAAGAGCTTGTTTGTGTAATAGTTAAGAACAAGATAATTTCTGTAAACTTGGTTTATTCTAACCTTGAGGTGTGTTTGATTGTCCTGCATATTATGAAATAAGTGTAGAAGTTATTAAGGATTGTTGTGCTTTTGTTTTATTACATAAGCGAGAACAAGCAATGTGGATATGCCAAGCGCCCAGATTGTTATTGCAGCAAGGTTGCTCTCTATAAGCCTTATATTATCTCCTAGAAGATACCCCAAATAAACCAGAATAAAAGACCAGATGCCTGCCCCCAGGGCTGTAAAAAAGCAAAACCTAAAAAGATTCATTCGTGCGAAACCTGCTGGAAGAGAGATTAACTGACGGACTGCAGGTATTAAACGGCCTACAAAGGTTGTTATTTCGCCATGATTTTTAAAATATTTCTCTGTCTTTATGATGCTACTCTTGCTTATCAACAGGATTTTTCCGTATCTTGTCAACAGCTTGTTTGTTAAACCCCTTCCTAGGTGCAGTGCAAGGTAGTAATTAAATAAAGCTCCGGCTAGACTTCCGAGAACAGCCAGAAGCATGACAAGAACAAATGACATCCTGCCTTGCGCAACAAGGACTCCTGCAGGAATCAAGACTACCTCGCTTGGAAATGGGATCAGTGAGCTTTCAATGAGCATAAGAATGAAGATTCCGAAATAACCCCAAGAGCCAATCGTGGATACTAAAAAATCGACAAACTTCTGAAGCATATTGTTTACCAGTTATTGACAGAGAATATAAATATATGCAATAGATTTTAGAGACACTAAACCTTTTAATAGAAAATAAACTTATTGATTAAGCGTAATGAAAAAAATTATTACGCTAAAAGGGTCTCTTTTGGAAGAGGTTAATTTTGATTTAAGAAGATTATTTCCAGAATCTTGTGCTTTGGCAGCTGCTGTGAATATCACAAATGCAGCGAAAAACGTGCATGACTCATTGGTCTTGCAAGAGCACAGAGGAGAGAAAAGCACTGGAATTATCTCAGTTTCTGACGGCACATTCTATCATGCAAAAGCAATGGGGAGGGCGAGAAATAGCTTTATGGAATGGGATCTTGAGAAGAAGCTTCCTGGAAAGACAGCAATAGGACATGGAAGATATGCAACACAAGGAGCACATGATTCTACCACAAATATACAGCCATTATTTTTTCATGACTCGAAGTTTGGGCCATTTGCAATTGCACACAATGGAACATTGGCAGACATTGATGGGATGAAGGAAAGAATGATGGGCAATGGTGTTGTTTTCCAATCAACAACAGACTCAGAGCTTTTTGGGCATTTAATTGCGCAATCAAACGCAAAAAAGATTGAAGAAGCAGTAATTGATGCTGCAAATAAGATAAAAGCAGCATATTCTCTGCTAATACTTACTCCAAACAAAATGATTGCAATCAGGGACAGATTTGGTGTCAGGCCATTGAGCATTGGGAAGTTAAATGGCGGATATTTAATATGCTCTGAAAGCTATGTATTTGACCAGTATCCTGAGTGCGTTCATGTAAGGGATGTCGAACCTGGCGAGATGATTATTTTCGAGGAAGATATAGATGGATTCAGAAGTGCCAAATATGCAAATGATACTGAGCATTTTTGTGTTTTTGAGTCAATTTATTTTTCACACCCAAGGACAAAATACAATGGCTTTTACAATGAGGACTTTAGGATGGAACTAGGGAAAGAGTTATTTAGAGAAAATCCTGAACTTGAAGGAGATGCAATTGTGCCAATACTAGACTCTGGAAAGCACGCTGCGTGGGGTTTGGCTGAGGCTTCTGGAATTCCATACAGGGAATACTTCTTGAGGATACATGCACCACCCAACGCAAACTTAAGGTCTTTTACGTCTGCCACAACATTAGAAAGAAAGAATACTGCACACATGAAACTGCATCTAAGAAAAGAGGCTGTAAAAGGAAAGAAGGTAGTAACTGTTGATGATTCCATTGTCAGATCAACAACAGTAAGCATAATCAACAAAAGGTTAAGGGAGGCAGGAGCTGCGTACATTGTGAATTGCGTGAGTGCACCGTCAATTGTGAACATTTGCCCTTATGGAATGGATTTTCAAGATACTTCTGAGCTAATAGCTTACAACAATTCTATCGATGAAATAAGGCAGAAAATCGGAAGCGATGAATTGATTTACCTGAGCTTTGATGGGCTTAAGAACGTGGTAAAAAGAACATATGCAAGAGGGATATGCAGCGGATGCTTTGGCGGAAAATATCCTCTGCTTCTCAAGAAAATTCAATAGAATTATAAATATGCTATTTTTTCTTTTTGAAACAATGGATAAGAAGTTTTATGTTGTTATAGAAAATGGCAATGAGGAGTTTTTGCTAATAAAAAAAGATACTAATAGACCTGAAAGGATATGGGAGTGGTCTGCTTTCATAGGGAACTTCAAAGACTTTGATGATACTTATGGTGAAGCATGCAAGCAGCTTGAATATGAAATGGGTATAGGAAAAAACAAGATAATTACAATGAATAAAATAGAAAAAGATGTTTTTTTACTTAAAACAAATGCAAGAACAGATGAAATGATTTTAATTCAGGGAGAAGAAACTACATGGGTGAGAAAAGAAAATGTATTAAACTACCCTCTAGCAGAAAAGACCAAGGAAATATTTAAAAGGATTCTGTATAATAAATGAAAAAATGAGATTTGCAACAACTTCATTTTACAAGTATGTTAATATTGAAAATCCAGATGATTTAGCCTGCAAAACCAGGAACTTTTGTAGGGAAAGAAAGATATTTGGAAGGATTTTAATAGCTAAAGAAGGCATAAATGCTGCTGTTTCTGGAGAAACAGATAGTGTAAGAGACCTAAAAGATTTCATATTAAGCAATAAGTTTTTTTCAGATGTTCTTTTTAAGGACCAAGACTGCGATGAGAATGTATACCACAAGCTTGTTGTCCGCGTAAGGCCGGAGATAGTGGCGTTTGGTTATCCTGTTAATATGAAGAACAAAGCTGAGCATGTTTCTCCTGGAAAATTGAAAGAATGGCTTGATAATAATGAAGATATTTTACTGCTGGATGCAAGAAACAAGTATGAATTTAAGATTGGAAAATTCAAAGGTGCACAAGTATTACCAATAGAAACTTTCAAAGATTTTCCAAAGCAATCTGCAAGATTAAAAGACAAAAAAGAAAAGAAGATTGTTATGTACTGCACTGGAGGAGTAAGGTGTGAGAAATCATCTGCTTTCCTGAAAGAAGATGGATTCAAAAATGTCTATCAGCTAGAAGGCGGTATAATAAATTTCGTCAATAAATTTCCAGATACTTATTTTGAAGGAGCGTGCTTTGTTTTTGATGATAGGATAGTGAGCCATGTGAATAGTGGCAAACCAATATCAAAATGCGAACATTGCGGCGAAGAATGCGATGATTATGTAAACTGCCATAACCTAGATTGCGACAAATTAGTAATCTCTTGTGAAAAATGCAGGGTAGTTTACAACAAGACTTGCTCACAAGAGTGCATGACTGCTCCAAGGCAAAGAAAAGGCGTGTCTGGATAAGCTTTTATATTCCATTAATTGAAAAAATATGTAAAGATGGTTGAGGTTACATTTATTGTTGCTTTTGTTGCAGGTTTAGCCTCATTTCTCAGCCCTTGTGTATTGCCTCTAGTGCCAGCTTTCTTGGCTTATCTATCTGGAACATCCATTAGCAAGAAACATGCACGGTTAAAAATATTCATGAACAGTGTTGCTTATGTTATTGGCTTCTCTGTTGTTTTTGCAATTCTTGGAGTTTTACTTAATACGACACTTGCCACTTCATCACAGCAAATTCTAACATGGCTTTCAAGAATTGGCGGAATTATAATAATATTATTTTCGCTTTATATTTTGCATATTATCAACGTTCCATTCTTGAACAAAGAATATAATTTTACTCCAAAAAGAAAATTTAGCGTTAGTTATTTAACTTCTTTCTTGTTTGGAGCTTCATTTGCTGTCGGATGGACACCGTGCGTTGGTGCAATACTTGGAAGCGTTTTGACATTAGCGGCAACGCAGCCAAGCACGAGTTTTGGATTGCTTATGGCATACTCCTTAGGATTGGGAATACCTTTTTTAGTCGTTGGATTGTTCACATCACAAGCTATAAAATTCATCGGAAGATCATCAAAATTCCTGAAATACTTCAACATCATTGTGGGGATATTCCTATTAGTCATAGGGATACTTGTCTTTACAAACAAACTAAATTTGATTGCTAATTTAGCATTAGCATCATTTTTCATGCCATGAAAAAAATAATACAAAAACCTTTGCTAGCAGTAATTATCATAACTATTGTTGCAGCAACAATTATATATATTGATTTTAATGATAATCAAACCATAGAAGAAAGCGGAAGCCTTGATTCAACACTAGTAGAAAATCCTCAAGAAGGAAGCAATCAAGCTCCTGAAAGAGACAAACTTGAGAAAAATAAAATGGTATTCCTTGTGAACAAAGCGCCTGAGTTTAAAGGCATCAGCAACTGGCTTAATAGCGAGCCTTTGACCATGGAAGGGCTAAAGGGAAAGGTTGTGCTGATTGATTTTTGGACGTATTCCTGCATCAACTGCATAAGGACTTTGCCTCATATTGTCGAGTGGGACAAAAAATACAGGGATAAAGGTCTTGTGATTATTGGTGTTCACACACCTGAATTTGAATTTGAGAAAGTTGCTGAAAATGTTCAGGCTGCGATTGATGCTCATGGAATAGAATATCCTGTTGCACAAGACAACAATTATGCAACATGGAATGCATGGAAAAACAGATACTGGCCTCACAAATTTCTTGTTGACAAAGATGGGAAGATACGATATGATCATATCGGCGAAGGCGGATATGAAGAAACTGAAAAACAAATTCAAGAACTATTAGCTGAGCTTGGAGAAGATGTCGATATAGAACTGAGCGACATGCCAGACATGACACCAAAGTCACTGAATACTCCTGAACTTTATGCCGGTTATGATTTTGCTCTGCCAAGAGGACAGAATGTCGGAAATGAAGGATTGACTCCTGGAAAAATAACTGAATACAAAAAATCAGACGATATTGATGCTGATATTATTTACCTTGAAGGAAAATGGAAAAGTAATCCTGATAATCTTGAGGCGATGGATGAATATGAATCAAAGATATTACTTGACTTTACTGCAAGTGCCGTGAATATTGTTGCCGATGCACTCGAAGATAATATTGAAATGGAAGTTTTGATTGATAGCAAACCGATAACGAAAGAACAAGCAGGCAATGATGTTATTTTTAAGGATGGAAAAGGCATTGTTATTGTCGATAAGCCAAGGCTCTATAATGCCTATAAAGATGGTTATGGAGGGCATTTATTGACGCTCCAAGGCATCCAGAAAGGATTTACCTTCCATGCTTTCACCTTTGGCTAAGCAAGGTTTATATATTCTCTAGGACATAATAAATAACTTATAAAATGGCTAAAATCATGAGAAAAGGCTTTTTTGCAGGAAAGTTATTATTACTTATCAGTGTTTGGATATTAGCACTTGTCTCTGTTGGCATCTCAATGGAAGGCGCTGAGATTAATGATGGTTTGGCTGATATTATTGCTTCAAATCCTGATGCTGTACTTACTGTTGTTGCTGCTCTGAAGACAAATAATGAAGGCATGCTTGATGAGATAAAGGAAGCGACAAAAGACATTGACAATGAGATTGACAAAATTTCTGATGATTTCAAAAGAAAATATAAGGCCTTGAATAATGAAATTGGCTACTATGGCAATGAAGAAGAGGTTCTTGAAGATTTTAAGAATGGCGATCCTGAGTTCATGAATAAACTTGCGAAACTTCAAAAAAAGTATGGGGTTGATGATACTTTTAGGGATGAGGTTAGCATAAGAATTGATGAATTAAAATCTGAAAAAATTGGAATTATTATGAGCATACTTAATGAAAAATATTCTAAAATACAAAGCGATTTTATTTTTGAGTTGAATGAGATTGAAAATGTTGAAATTGTTTATCAAAACTTATTGACAAATACAATCACTGTTAAATTGATAGCCAAAGATGTTGCAGAAGTCAGCAAGATCGATAATGTAGAAGAAATAATTTATGGTGAATGGCCTGACACACAGGAGCTGCAGAATAGCGTTCCCACGATAGGAGCCACCATATGGCATAGCAATGGGATTAATGGAGGGTCATCTGGACCACTGTTTATTAATTCTGATGGGGTTAATATATTTCATACAGATTTAGACCATATTAATGTCATCGGAAATTGTTTTTTTTCCGGCTGTAATCCAGTGAATATTAGCAGCGACCATGATACTGCTGTAGTGGGCGTTATAGGCAGTAACAATAATCCTCAAAAAGGAGTTTCTCCAGCAATAACGAAAATATATGCTGCACAAACAAATACTTTTCCTAGTGCACAACTAGCTGTTAATTGGGCAATAATTCCTGGTGCTGCGGAGCATATAACAATGAGCAAAAACTGGGGAGATGGCAATCCGACTCCTTCTTATTGTGGTGACATGCTGGAGGAAGAATATGTGGATGAGATCGTAGACTTGTTTGATGTTAATTGGGTTAAATC
>CAYIYF010000013.1:0-11687 GCA_964367575.1 Candidatus Woesearchaeota archaeon
TGTCGGTTAATAAGCACTTCTCGTACAAGCTATGGACTACAGAAAAGAGTTCAACTTCAACGCAATTTATCTTATCCCTGCAAACCTCTATGGTCCAGGGGATAATTTTGATCCAGAATTGTCGCACGTTATTCCTTCATTAATAAGGCGTTTTGATGAGGCAGTAAAAAAGAAAAAAGAAAAAGTTGAAGTCTGGGGAAGTGGCAAAGCGTCGCGTGAATTCTTTCATGTAAGAGATGCGGCGCGTGCAATTGTTCTTGCGTTAAAAAAATATAATGATTCAAATCCACTTAATTTAGGTGCAGGAAAAGATTACATGATAAATGACATTGTAAAGATGATAGCGGGCAATTTGAAATATTCTGGCGAAATACACTGGGATGCTTCAAAACCAGAAGGGCAAATAAGAAGGTGCTTTGATGTTTCAAAGGCGAAAAAAGAGATTGATTTCAAAGCAGTAATATCACTAGAGGAAGGGTTAAAAGAGACAATAAAATGGTACAAGGCGCAAAAATGACGAAAAAAGTGTATTACTCAAGTCTGGGGGTTCATAATTATATGGAGTCTTTAATTAAAAATCCTCCAGAAGGCTACGAATTCGTGGTTAACGCTAATGAAAGGACTGGAGACATAGTAAAAAAATTAAGAACGAATAAAATGGCCCGCTCCATATACAAGAGTTTCATCAAGAAAATATTTAATGTTTTTCTTATTATGAGAAAAATAAATTATGAAAAATCACCTGACAATATCGACTTGATATTCTCAACAAGCACTATAGTTGATGAAAAAAAGCCATGGATTATAAAAATTCTTGACTTGTCTCCTTTTGCGATGGCTGGTAATGATTACGATCTTTTTATAAAAAACAGAAAAAAATTAGAGGAAGCACTTTCATCACAGTACTGCAAAAAAATAATAGTCCACACGAATAAAGCAAAAGAAACAATGGAGAAATATTTCTCAGATGAAGTTTTGAGAAAAGTGGTCAAGGTAAATCCAGCAATCCCTTTGGAAAATAGAGGAATAAAAAAGAATAAAGAAAATGTGACTTTTCTCTTTATGGGATCGATAAACAATCCAGAGGAATTCTTGATAAAAGGTGGTTTAGAAACCCTAAGAACATTTGATGCTTTAGAGAAAAAATACAATAATGTCAAATTGATAGTAAAATGCAGAGTCCAAGATGAAATAAAAAAGCAGTTCCCATCAAAGAATATAACTTACATTGATGGCAGGATAAGTGTAGAAGAGCTCAATAAGATTTATGATGAAGCTGACGCTCTTATGATGCCTGGATACTGCTATTTTGTAATGGCCTATTTAGAGGCTTTCTCGCATAGTATACCTATAATTGCCCTGGATACCTATGGTGTCTCAGAATTTATCAGCGAAGGAAAGACAGGTTTTATTGTAAAGCCCTCTGAAAAGATGCCCATCAACAGCCCAAGGTATCCTCCAAACATGAAATCAAAAGAGTTCTTGAACGCTATTGTTGAAGGTGATGACCTGGTTATAAAAGAATTGACAGAAAAAGCATCGCGTCTTATTGAAGATAAGAATCTCATCAGTAGCATGAAGAAAGAATGTCAAAAAACAGTAAAAGAGAAGTATTCATTTGATAAAAAAAGAGAGATATTAAAAGAGATATTTGACGAGGCATTAGAAAATGTATAGGCAAAAATGCTTGGCTTGTAATTCGAGCGACATAAAGGAGATAATAGACTTGGGTTCGCACCCTTTTGCAGACACATTTATTCCGCAGTCAAGAGCGCATGAGCCGGATATGATTTATCCTTTGGTATGTGATTTATGCCTGCATTGCGGTCACGTGCAGACAAGATACAAGACAAATCCAAATGACAGGTATACACAGCACGATTACTCTTACACATCTTCAAATTCAAATTTTTCACGTACGCATTGGGATGAATTTACAAAAGAGGTTCCTGCAAAAGCGGAAATAAAAGAAAAATCTTTCATTGTTGAGATAGGTTCAAATGACGGCTATCTTTCAGCGAATCTTGCAAGAGCAGGGCACAAGACACTTGGTGTTGACCCATCACCATACATGGCAACTCTCGCAAAAGAAAGGAATATCCAAACAGTCACTGCATTGTTTGATTCAAAAGCAGCAGACAAGATAATCAATGAGCATGGAAAAGCCGATTTAATCATCGCAAACAATGTTTTTAACCACTCTGAAGAGCCATTGGACTTTGCGAAAGCTGCTTCAATACTGCTTGCAAAAAATGGCAAATTTGTCTTCGAACAGCCTTATTGGCTTACTAGTTTAGAAACAAAAAAGTTCGACCAAATATACCATGAGCATGTGAGCTACTTTACTGTTAAATCTGCAAAAGCATTGCTTGAAAACGCAGGAATGCTAATTAAATCAGCAGAAATAGTAAACTACCACGGTGGTTCTTTGAGAATAATTGCACAAAAAAAATCAGATTTAATAAAAGAGTCTCCAGAAGTTGAAAGATTAATTCAAAAAGAAAAATCTTTTGGTACGTTTGAAGTCTCTACATACAAAAAGGCAATGGATGAATTTAATAAAAAAAGAGATGAATTTATGATTCAGATTTACAAAATAAAAAAACAAGGAATTCCAATAATTGGTGTTGGTGCTGCAGCAAAGGCGAATACTTCATTAAATTACTACAACCTAGACCATAGTCTTCTTGATTATGTCACAGATGCATCTCCACATAAAAAAGGAAAGTTAACGCCTGCAACAAGAATTCCAATTGTGGGAGATGAAATCTTTTCAGAATATGAAGAAGTTTACGCCCTTATCTTATCCTGGAATATCTCACACATGCTAAAAGAGATACTCCTTAAAATAAACCCTAAAATCAAGTTCCTAAGCCTTCCTGAATAGAAAAAATTTAAAAAGTCATTCTACAGCACTAAAAAAATGGAAATAAGAAATGTTTGGAAAGAAGTACCGGAGCCTTTAGAGCTTCATGAAGATGAACGTGGAAGAATAGCAGACATTTTCTACAAGGATGAAATCAATCACGTCGCAATCATAGAGACAAAACTCAATGGAAAAAAAGAGATTATACGAGGTAACCATTATCACAAAGATGCAACACAGCACATGCTCATGACTTCTGGTTCCTTGGAATATTGGTACAAGCCAGTTGGTTCAAAAGAGCCTGCAAGAGTAGTTGTTCAAAAAAAAGGAGACCTTGTTTCAACGCCTCCAAATGAGATTCATGCTTTAAGATTCATAGAAGACGCAACATTCGTTGTTTTCAGCCAAGGTAAGCGTGGTGGGAAAGATTACGAAGCAGACACATTCAGGGTCGATAGTATTGTCGGCAAGTCTCCAAAAAGGTAGTAGAAATCTTTTTAAATGAATTTTATAACCAAAGACCAAAAGGTGTTGGATCTCAGAAGCCTTATTCTGTTATATTAACAAAGTGAATACAATGAAACTGAACCATCATGCATCGCAATATATTTTTTGGCATAGAGATAACTCTAGAGAAGTTTTTTTCTTGTTTGATAGAAAAGATCCAAAATTCATGCCAGAAGCAGATGTAGGTGGTGGCATCATAGGAATGCAATTTGGTGTTAATGGGATTGGTGGCAATTGTTTTTTTGGAAAAGATAAAGATGAATCACCTGAAGAAACTGGAATAAGGGAATTAAGAGAGGAATTTTGGTTGCAGGAAGAACAAGAAGAAAATCTAGAGAGATTGATTGGAGCTTCTAGTGATGGAACAGGTTCAAAAAGAGATGCAAAAATAGTAAGGCAAAATATTGGTGCTATTAGGGATATTGGAATAAGACTTTCAGAAGAACCATACACTTTGTTCTCAGGAAATTTTAGATTATATTTCCCAGAAGGTGCACTTGCTCCAGGAAGACCAGAACTGGCAGTAGGTGTCACAATGTTTTCAAGAGAACTAAAAAAAGATGAATATAATTCTCTTTCAAAATTTTTGAAAATAACAGGCAACAAAATAAGCCCTGATAATATTAACAGAGGAAGTACATTTGAGTTTATCCCATTATCAAGATTAAATGGACATGACGTAAAAAGTTCATATGGGCATCATAACCTCTTGAATATTGTTCTTGATCAAGATAAAATCCCTGTTGGAACAAGAAGGTTTACACAGCCAAAAGGAAGAATAGAAGTAACTCCTTTCAGCAGCCATATTATACCTCCGAAAGAAATAATAGACATAACACTTCTCGGCGGTCCTGTTGTAGTAAGATCTCCCACATACGCAAGTTTGCAAGCTGCTGGAGTCGAATACAAAGACCATAGTCAAAAATAATAGATTGTATCACAAAAAATGTTCACATTAACCGATTTAGAAGAAATAGTAAAAACAGCTGCAATGAATTCTTTTTTAGTACATGAAACTCTTGGTGAACATGGCAAAAAGAAAGAACGCATAAACGCACATGGCGAAATAGCTTTAACGGCAGACCTTGAATGTGGCAAGGCCATTCTTGATACGCTCAAAAATGTGAATATGCCAATAAGAGTTTATTCTGAAGAAGATGGCATCGTCAACATAGGAGAAGGAGAGCCAGAATACATCGGCGTTCTTGATGGTCTTGACGGCACAGGGGCCTATACAGGAGCATGGAAAAAGTTTGGAAGAACAAATGGTCGTTACGGAACATTATTTGGAATTTTTAATGGGACAAACCCATTCTTTAGCGACTATGCCGTTAGCGTATTCATGGAGCATCCGACAAAAACAATGTTTTATGCAACACACAATAACGGGGCGTGGAAAATGAAAATTGGAGGGGAACCTTACAGAATTCATACATCTTCTACTAGGGATTTAACGCCTCAAACTTCTGTTATTGTAGATGACCTTTTTGATAAAATCCTTGGCGGAAATTTAATGCATACAAGATTTATTGACAAACTTTCAGGTGTAAAAATAAGGGATTGCGGCGCAGCTCAAACAGGATACTTGGAAGTTGCAACAGGAAATACCGATGCTGTCTGCGAACTCACAAGAAAAGGAAACCTAGAACCAGCTGCAGCTTATGCAATAATTAGAGAGGCTGGTGGTGAAATTTTTGGAAGATATTCAAAGGTGGCAGAAAGTCTTGGTGACTTAAGATATTTGGAATTTGGTCAAAAAGAAACAGATCGTCATGAATTTATTACAGGAGCAACATCAGATTTAGCAAAAAAGATAATAGAGCGTCTTGAATCAACTAATTTAGTTTCTTAGCCAATTCCTTTCCTTTTGCTATGTAATAACCGCTCTCTCGTTTAACACCAGGCTCAATAGGAACAATACCTTTCTTTTCCAATTTTTCTTTCAGTTCAGCATCAAGCATCATATGTGCCAGTTCCTTAAATTTCACTTTCGGCTCCCATTTAAGCACAGTCTTAGCCTTTGTAGAATCGCCAAGTAAGGCAGGAACCTCTGCCGGTCTCTTGAACCTATCGCTAACTTCCAAATACTTTGTGTAATCCAATCCAACTAAAGAAAATGATTCTTGCAAGAATTCCCGAACAGTATGAGTTTCTCCAGTAGCAATAACGAAATCATCAGGGATGTGGTGTTGCATAATTTTCCACATTGCCTCAACATAATCTCCGGAAAATCCCCAGTCTCTCTTTGCGTCTAAATTACCAAGAACAATTTTATCTTTCTCACCAGTCAAAATGCCTGCTATATCTTGTACTATTTTTTTTGTCACAAAATTGTAACCACGTCTACTGGATTCATGATTGAATAATATTCCGTTACAGGCAAACAAACCGTAGGCATTGCGGTACAATCTTGTGAGATGGTATGAGGCAAGTTTTGCAATTCCGTAAGGGCTTTGCGGTAGCATTGTAGTACTCTCATTTTGTGGTGGTGGAGAAATGCCGAACATCTCTGAAGAAGAAGCCTGATAGAACTTGCATTTTGATTTCATTTCTCGCAAAGCTTCAAGAATTCTTAAAACTCCCAAGGTATTAATATTAATTGTTGATTGTGCATTGTCAAAACTTATTCCAACATGGCTTTGAGCTGCAAGATTATATATTTCATCAGGCTGGAATTTTTCAATGATTGCCCTCAGCGTAGAAGCATCAGTAAGGTCTCCATAGCGCACAACAAAAGAAGAATCAACATTGTCATCAGATCCATACTTTTCAACAAGGTGCTGAATCCTTTGAGTATTCAAGGTGCTCGCTCTTCGAATAATTCCCCTTACCCTATAGCCCTTGCTTATTAGTAATTCAGATAAGTATGAGCCATCCTGGCCAGAAATTCCTGTAATAAGAGCTACTTTACCCCCCGTCATAACATTTAAGCCTAAAGGGCAATTTATAAAATTATTGCTTTATGTGTGAGAAAAAAGAAATAAAGCGAGGTTTTAACGAAACTTTTATAAATTAAATAACTATATTCTTTATACCTTGAGGGGTGTTTTTAAATGACTTCAGAAAATTTGGTGCAATTAGGAGTTGATGCTAAACACACCCATCAAAAACTAGAGCAAAAACAAATGCATCAAAAAGCTGAATTAAAAAAGATATTTCTTGTAAGCACACCATCAAAATACCTTCTTGACAAAGATTTGGCATCATACTCTTTCGCTCTTGGTTACCTTTCTGGTTGTCTTCCAAAAGGAAAATACGACATAAAAGTCCAAGACTCATACTGCGCGAAATGGGAGCCTTCTAAAAAAAAATTCATCACCATGTTAGAAACATTCAAACCAGATCTTGTTGGATTCAACATGATAACAATGAACCGCTGGACAACATATGAAGCGGTAAAAATAATAAAAGAAAAATTACCCAAAACAAAAATTGTTGTTGGAGGTTGTCACGCGACAATCATGTGGAAGCAGCTTCTTGAAAATTTCCCATTTGATGCTGTTGTTATTGGAGAAGGCGAGATTACATTCCCAGAACTTTTGGATGCGCTAGAAAATGACAAAAATCTTAGAAGTATAGATGGCATAGCTTTCAAAGAAAATGGTGTAATAATAAAAAATCAGCCGAGAAAACTTGTGGAAGATTTGGACACCCTCCCGAGTGTCAATAATGATTACTTCCTTGATGAAAACTCCAAAGTGGCTTTTATGCTAACATCAAGAGGATGCCCTCATTTATGTTCTTTTTGTTCGACATCACTGCATTGGGAAAGAAGATGTAGGTCAATGAGCGCAAAAGCGGTCCTTGATGAAATAGAGAGGGTTCTAAAGAAATATCCAAAAATAGAGGAAATAAGGTTTATGGATGATGTTTTCACAATTGACAATGCGAGAGTGATAGAGATATGCAAGGGAATGATAGAAAGAAAATTCAACTTAAAATGGAGATGCTCTGGTCGCGTTTATCCAATTAGCGCGGAAATGATAAGATGGATGGAAAAGGCGGGATGCATTATGGTTGGTTTTGGAGTTGAAACAGGATCTCAAAAGTTGCTTGATCAATTAGGAAAAGCTGCGAAGGTAGAACAAATAATTGAAGCTTATAAAACAATATATGAAAATTCAACGAAAATTGTTCCAGATACTTATCTTATTGTCGGTCTCCCTGGAGAAGATGAAAACACAGTAAATGAAACGATAGATATGATAAAAAAAATAAATAAGATAGGTAAAAGACCACTGTTCCTTACATCAGCAAGAATACTTGAAATTTATCCTGGAACAAGGCTATATGGCATCGCGAAAAGCAGAGGCATGGTGGACGATGACTTCTGGATCAAATCAGATGACACACCAAAATTCAGAGAGCACACTGACAAATGGCTTAAAAAACAGAGAAGAAGGATACTTATCGTGAATTGGACAAGCACGGGTGTTCTGCCTATAGCAAGGATTTTATGGGAAAGGAAGATGTGGAAGCCTCGCAAGATATGGAATATCGTCGCGCCATACCTAAGAAAGGTAAACTAATAGTTAAGGCATATATCACTCATAAAGTTTATATATTCCTATAAAAGAAAGTAAGAGGGGCTTTAAAATGAAATTTTACTTGATAAACCCAGATTATATGCTCTATGGAGACCCTCCCTTGGGTCTTGCGGCTTTAGCAGCATACATAATGAAGTATTGTAGTCCTCTCGACGTTAAAATTCTAGACCAAATGAAGCAAAAAGATATTCTAGAAAAAATAAGGAAGGATACCCCCGAACTTGTGTGCCTTGCGGCTTCAAGTGGTAATTTTTTCTCAGTAAAACAGTTTGCAAATGAGATAAAAGAAATGGCTCCAACAACAAAAATATTGTTTGGTGGTGTGCATATAACAACATGCCCAGAATCATTTGAAAATGGTCCTTTTGATATTGCAGTGCGGGGAGAGGGTGAGATAGCGACAAGAAAAGTTGTCAGCTCAATAAAGAAACACAAAGGTATGAACAAGAAATATCTGTCAAAAATTCCAGGATTGTTATTCAAGGATGAAAAAGGTAAAACCATAAACACAGGTATAAGCGAGTCTGTTAAGAACCTTGACGAATTGCCTCTGCCTGCAAGACATCTTCTTAATATGAAGTACTACACTCTCCCAAGATTCTCTTCAGAAGAGGACATAGAGCCGATTGGATCAATGCTTACAGCAAGAGGTTGCCCATTTACATGTAAGTTCTGTTCTTCAGCATCATTCTGGGGTCGTGGAGTCAGGTTCCATTCAGCGAAAAGAGTTGTGGAAGAAATAGAGGAGCTCTACAAAAAATATGGTTACAGGCATATTTATTTCTATGATGATTTATTCTCTCTCAATAGAACAAGATTGGAAGAAATGAGAGATCTCTTAAAAGAAAAAGGATTGCTTGGCAAAATAAGGTTCAGCGCTTACGCAAGGGCGAATTGTTTTGATGATCACACTGCTAAGCTTTTCAAAGAGCTGAATGTGCATGCCGTTACATTTGGGCTGGAAACAGGTTCGCAGCGCTTGCTCAATTATCTAAAAGGAAACGACATAAAAATAACTGATGGAAAAGAAGCGTTAAAAAGGGCGAAAAAATATGGCCTTGATCCAAAAGGTTTCTTCATAATAGGATCCCCATCTGAAACAGTTGAAGACATGAAAGCAACCTACAATTTTATAAAAGAAAATTGCAAAGATAATTTTATTATCTACCAAGCTCTTGCATATCCAGGAACTGAATTTTGGAAGTATGCGGTAGAAAATGGCCTTGCTAACCCATCGTTTTATGAAAAACCACAAAAGGAGTTTGTTGATATCAACCCAGACATGCTATTATCAAAAGAGGTAACAATGGAAGAGTTTACGCAGTACTACAAGAAAATAAAAAGCTTGACGCCACCACAAGGAAAAACTTTCCTGAAAAAAATGCTCAGAATAAGACCAAGGCATCTGAAAAAAATGCTCAGCAATGAATTTATGGGAAAAGCATATAACCTGAGAAAAGGTTTCATGAAAAGACTTTCAGAAAAAGCAGAAGGGTATGCTGTTAAAACAATAGAAAAACAGGAAGAATTGCCTTTGATACGAAATTAAATATGTATGACATCATCCTCAGCCTAAAGGCTGAGGTTTCCTAATGGTGAAGCGTGATGCGTTTGTTGTTCATTCACATATTTCAATGTTGTTGGCAAGTCGCTGTAACCAACACTTATTCTGAATGTGTCCTTGTGGATAGCGTAATCGTGCTTCGCATGATTACGAAAGAAGAGGTAACTGCTTCTGCCCTTCAGCATCTGTGTTGCTTTGCTCACGCTCATCGTGTGAGGAATGCTTACAAGAGTGTGAATATGATCTTCCATGACCTCAAGAGCATGGATGACGATGCCATACTCTTTGACAGTCTTGCGAATGCAAGCAACCGCAAGGTTTTTGTACTTGAACTTCCTAAACATCTTGTAGCGATATTTTGGGCACCATTGAATGTGCCAAAAATTGTCTCCAACAGCGTGGGCATGATGGGAATAAGGTGTTTTCATTTTTTCTCCTGGCGAGAAAGCTCACACTATCATGATCTTGACTGTGCATGGCGCGCTTCGCTCGCCATGCTTTTTATTATCTTAGAAAATGAAAGAAATAGGGATAATTGTGGTGAACTTTAATGGCGAACATCTTCTTAAAGAGTGTTTTGATTCGATATTCAGCCAAACGTATAAAAATTTCGATGTATTTATGATTGACAATAATTCATCAGATAATTCTCTCGCATTCATAAAAGAAGATTATCCAAATGTTAAAATAATTTCTTTAAAAAATAACATTGGTTATGGGCCTGCAGATAACTTAGTTATCAAAAAATTATTAAAAAAAAGATACAAATATATCTTAACATTAAACAACGACATTAAATTTAGTAAGGACTTCATAAAAAAACAGATAGAAATCATGAAAAAAGACAGCCAGATTGGTGTTCTTGGACCATTAATATACAACTACCCAAAAAGAGGCAAAAAAAACTCAGTATATGAAAGTTACGGCATGATGGATTTCAAGGTAGGTGCGCCAAAAAGTATAAAGGATATAAACATCTCGAGAACGTATGAAGTTGATTCTCTTATAGGATGTTCTTTCTTAGTAAGAAGAGAGGTGTATGAAAAAATAGGATTTTTTGATGAGGAGTTCTTTATGTATTGGGATGATTATGATTTCCTGCAAAGGGTAAAAAAAGCAGGTTTCAAAATAAAGTTTGTTCCAAAAATAAAGCTTTACCATTTTTGCGGGGCTTCATCAGACAACACGAGCTTTCCAAAGAAGTACTACCTCACACGAAACAGGTTTATGCTTGTTAAAAAGCATGGAAAGTTGAATGAAAAACTGATATTTTATATGTATTTTGCATTAAAATTGCCATATACCTTGCTAACACAAAAAAACATGAGAAACATAATATTTATTTTAACAGGAGTTTTTGATTTTATCATCGGAAGAAAAGGAAAAAGAACAAATTTCTATTTCTTTAAAACTTTGTAACCAAAAAGTTGAAATGCCAATGAAGGAAATCTATAAGTAAAAGGTCTTGATGCTGCTGAAATAATCTTAAAAAGTTTTTTTGGTCTGAGCTTTATTTCTCCAGCGTTTCCTCTTAAAAATTTAAGGCCATTCGATCCATAAACATTAAACCCTAATTTTCTCAGCTCTTTTGCGGTCCAGCCAGAAAGATGGCTCTCTTCTGGATTGTCTTCAGCCCCAGGAACTCCCTCTAAAAATCCATTAGGTGTTGTGATTATTACGCAGTTTTGAGCGACTCTCTCCATTTCTTTCAGAAGATTGTAGGAGTCTTCCTTTTTTAGATGTTCTATTACTTCTATTGCTATTGCCACTCCAAACTCTTTGTCCTTGAATGGAAAAGTTTTTCTTATGTCATGAATCACATAATCATTATGAATGCCTTTTTCTCTTGCTTTTTCGACATAGGGGGTATAAAAATCCATTCCAACGCTTCTTATAGACATTCCAGCCTCTTTTATGTCTTTTAACAGAGAGCATCTGCCGCAGCCAACATCTAAAACAGATGAGGAATCCTTTAATAGCTCATACAATTGCGTGTCAATATCATACGCCTGTAAAAATCTAAGTTTCATCGTTCATCATCTTGGTAGTCGGTATAAGAAATTATCGTATTTGATAAAGTTGTTGCGCAGGTAGTTGTTTTCTCTGTTGTATACTGGTATCAGAATTAAAAACACTTTTGCCAATTTTTCTAACATAATATTTTATTAAAGGTGGAGCGTAAGAATGCACACTCAAATCCCAA
>CAYIYF010000014.1:0-11523 GCA_964367575.1 Candidatus Woesearchaeota archaeon
CGTCAAGAATGGTGCATCTGTCTCTGTGAGAATGTTATTAATTGACAGCAAATCAGCCATTCCCTGGAAATGATGGCTTTTGTCTATATTTGCAGGTATTGATGCAAGCCAGTTATTCTGTTGAATTCTTTTTACTAGGCTAAACTTGCCAGTAAAGCAATGAAACACTGCTTTTTTGATCTTTAATTCTTCAAGGATGTCAATGCATTCTTTTTCTGCCTTCCTTGAATGAATGATAAATGGAAGATTTAAATCTCTCAGTGAGACCAATATTTCTTTGAATGCTTTTATCTGCTTATCATGTTCCTTATGGTCTTTTGTCAAGTGAAAATCCAAACCAATCTCACCAATCCCAAGAATTTCTTTCTTTTTTGAGCGTATGAACGAAATCTCTTCTTTCAGTTGTTTCTCGGGTAATACCATGGCATCGGTTGGGTAAATGCCAAGAGTAGCATTAAGAATATTGTGCTTTTTTGCCAGTTCAAGAACCTTGAGATTAGACTCATGGTTCGTGCCAGAATTTATTATAGAGACAACGCCTGCTTTTTCAGCACGTTCTATTACTTCATTGAGATCTTTGGAAAATTCTTTGAAGTAGAGATGTGAGTGGATGTCAACTAACATCTCATAACCAATTAATCATTGTTTAAATAACTTTGTCAGATTAAAAAAGTGTAAATATAAAAATCAGTGGCTTTAATATCCACAAAACAAGCTTCCACAAATAAGGTGCTAAGTTTATGAATATTAACAGCAAGCACATAAGGCTCACTATTGACCAGTATTTCTTTGCCTTTTTTTCATTCTTTGTGATACCAATTAAAGCTGAGAGCAGCATTCTTCCGCCATCTATTGGTCCCAAAGGCAGCAGATTAAACAATCCAACGCCCCAGCTTACAACCCACAACCAAAAGAACAGCATATGCAGCCATTCTACAAAAGGAGGCAAAAAGCTGCCATATTTTTCCACGAAATCTTTATCTGGAATTCTCGATATTTCAAAATTAGAAACTCCTATGAATCCTCTGCTGTTATTGTCAGGATTTAAGCCGGCAGTTATTGAGTAGTTTCCTTTGTCAGTGTTTAGCGTTATTTCATCGCCTGGTTTTAAGTAATTAGTCTCATTTGTGAACTCAGCAAATGTGTCTACATCGTGGTTATTAATCCCATTGATTATAAATGGAAGTCCTATGCCTGTCGATTCCATTGGTTGGCCTTCTATTAAAGCATTCACAATTATTCCTGCTTCATCATGCGTCGCTCCAAATGCAGGCACTGTAACATATGACATGAACAATAAAAAGATAAACCCTGTAAGAATGTTTGAGAATGGCCCTGCAGAAAATATTGAAAGCTGAATTTTCTTCGATTTCTTTGAAACTTGCTTTTCATCAGGCTCTACAAATGCTGCAAGTATTGGGCCAAAGAGAGCGAAGCCTGAGCTTTGAACCTTGATGTTGTGCAGCCTGGCATATACTCCATGTGAGAACTCATGAATTACTGCGATGATTAGTATAGTAATTATCCAATGCATAAATGAAAGAACTGGAAGTCCTGGAATCACCTTTATTCCTGGCAGAATTGGTGCAACTGCTGGGGGAGTTCCTGCTTTTAACAGCAAATCAAGTGTTCCTTTTAAGAGCCAATAAAAGATAAACCCCATTCCCAAAAAGCCAACAATTATGCTTGTAACACCAAAAAAACGCAATGTTCTTGGAAACTTTTTAGCTATTTTCTCCATTAGCTTTATTCCAAACTGCGTTCTGTATAATGCTATTATTTTTCCCTGAAATTGCACCTTGTCTTTGTGGCGCATAAAAAATAAAATTAGAAGCAGGTAGAATATTATTGCTAATGTTAGGTCTAAATTCATTTTGTCTCTTTTTAATATTAATTTACTTGGCCGCTACTTTTATCTTTCTTAATGGCCTCAGATTTCTTCCACCGCATTTTCTGCACTTGACTAATCTTTGAACAACTTTCTGTGCAGAAGTTCTTTGCTTTGTTTTGCATTTCTTGCAGACAAAAAATCCTCGTATCAATCTTTTTTCTGCTTCTGGAAATTTTGCCATGTTATGTTCCTGCAACCTGTTTCATTACCTTGTCATTGAGTATTATCCAGTAAATTATGTTCACGCCTTCCTTGACATCTCCCTTTAATTCTTCTGGAATTTCCAGGTCAAATGTTTCGAATGTCTTCAAGTCCATGACATTTGCCTTATTGTCTGAGATGGATATTACCTGTGCTGTTTCTTTTTCTATTATTGGACTGTCAATCTTATCATGGCCGGGCTTTACAAATATCTTTTTCTGGCCATCTATTATACCTGTAGCTTCTATCCTTGACTTTGCGTGGCCATGCTTTCCTGGCTTTGATATCTGGATGCTCTTTACAGCGCATGCTATGCCATCAACAACGATATAACTGCCAACCTTTAAACTTCCGACATCAACCTGTTTTGTAGACATATCGATTTTGTTCTGTGAAGCGTTTATAAACATTTTGGAGTAATTTTTGATGAACATGACAAAATAAGAAAGCTTAAATATAATTGACAAAGAAATTAAATTCATGACTGTAAAAAAAGGCGATTTTATTGAAATCGATTTTGTAGGAAGAATAAAAGATAGCGGAATTGTCTTTGATTTGACAAGAAAAGAAGTTGCTGAAAAAGAAAAGATAGCAAATAAAAGTGCAGATTACTCACCTAGAACTATTTGCGTTGGAAATAAGGATGTTGTAAGAGGTTTGGATGATTCCTTCATTGGTAAAGATGTCAAGAAAAAATACGATGTTGAAATCAAGGGTGAGGATGCTTTCGGAAAGAAGAATGCAAAGCTTATCAAGATGGTGCCGCTTAATGTTTTTAAAAAACAGAATATAAATCCTTTTCCAGGACTGCAGGTCAATATTGATGGCATGTTTGGTATTGTAAGAACTTCTTCAGGAGGAAGAGTTCTTGTTGATTTTAACCATCCTCTCGCTGGCAAGGATATTTCTTATGAAGTGGAGATAAAAAGAATTGTCAATGATGATGCAGAGAAGGTTGTCGGGATAATTAATGGCCTGATTGGAAGGAAAGTCAAATGCGGGGTGAAAAATGGTATTGCCAAGGTCGAGATGGAGCTGCCAAAAGAATTTCAAAAAGTGCTTGAAGAAAGCATATTAAAGCTAGTTAAAGGTTTAAAAGCTGTTGAGTTTGAGAAGGCAAAAGCTGAAACAAAAGAGAAAGTAACTACTAAAAAATAATTAAGCTTAAATATCTGGCAAGTCTTTTTTTATAGTTCAAGCTTCTAAAGGAGGAATAAATGAGTAGTATCATACAAAACGCAAAAAATGCAATTGGTTCTCAAAGGATGAAAAATGTTTTAGATGAAGAGCTTGAAAGTCTTATAAAAAAACAAACTGCTAGAATAAAGGTTATTGGCACTGGTGGGGCAGGAAACAACACAATAAACAGAATCATGGAGGTCGGCATTACAGGCACAGAGATTATTGCTGCAAATACAGATGCCCAGGATCTTCTTTATACAAATGCTCATTCAAAAATACTTCTTGGAAGGGAATCTACTTTGGGGCTTGGTGCTGGTGGAAAGCCATCTGTTGGCGAACAGGCTGCAAAAGAAAGTGCACATGAAATAAAAGGAAAATTGAGTGGTGCAGACATGGTTTTCATTACTTGTGGGCTTGGCGGAGGAACTGGAAGCGGAAGCGCACCAATAATTGCTGAGCAGGCAAGAAAGGCAGGAGCCTTGACAATCGCCATTGTAACCATGCCATTCAGTATGGAAGGGAAAACAAGGATTGAGAATGCTAGGTCAGCACTAGAAAGACTTGAAAAAAATGTTGATACATTAATTGTTATTCCAAATGATAAATTGCTCGAACTTGCCCCAGACTTGCCATTGCAGACTGCCTTCAAGATTGCTGATGAAATATTGACTAACTCTGTAAAGGGCATTGCAGAACTGATTACTAAAACAGGATTGGTAAATCTTGATTTTGCTGACATAAAAACTGTAATGACTGGTGGTGGCGTTGCAATGATTGGCGTTGGCGAAAGTGATTCACAGAACAGGGCAATGGAAAGCGTTGGAAAAGCCCTGACAAATCCACTTTTAGACATGGACATAAGCGGTGCGAATGGGGCGTTAGTAAATGTTTCTGGAGGTCCTGATATGACCCTCGAAGAAGCTAAGACTGTTGTTGAGACTGTTTCAAAGCAGCTTAGCGATGATGCAAGGATAATCTGGGGAGCGCAGATTTCAGATGACTTGTCGAAAACAATAAGAACAATGATTATTGTAACTGGCGTTAATAGCTCGCAAATAAGCGGAAGGACTAAGGATGCTTCAATGCGTGCTAAAAAAGACATTGAAAAGGAACTGGGAATAGATTTCCTGAACGATGAATAGGCAATTTTAATGCAAAACATTTAAAAAGTAAAATTGGGCTCTAGAAGCCTATAATGTCAAAATTAACATCTTTCTTTCAGGAAGCTATAAGGGTCTTTAAAGTGACCAAGAAGCCATCTATGGAAGAATTGAAAATAGTATTAAAAGTTAGCGGAATAGGAATGCTTATAATAGGAGCCATTGGATTCTTCATCCAGGTACTCTGGCAGATGTTTTAGGAGAAAAAATGCCAATCTTTGCTTTAAGAACAACTTCAAACAGGGAAGACCAAGTTTTTGACTTTGTAAAAACAAACATAGACAAAAAAGGCTTGGCGGTATACAGTGTCATAAGAGCCCATGGTTTAAGGGGGTACATATTTGTCGAAGCAGCTAATCGCGAAGATGCAGAAGAATGCTATCAAAAAGTGCCATATGCAAGAGGAATATTACCAAATCCTGTCGACTACAAAGAAATTGAGCACATGCTTGAGCAGGTAAAAGTGCAGATTAACATCATGCAGGGTGATATTGTTGAGATCATAAGTGGCCCATTCAAAAGAGAACAGGCGAGAGTAGCGAGGATAGACTATGCAAAAGATGAGGTCGTTGTTGAGCTTCTGGAAGCTGCTGTTCCTATCCCGATTACTGTAAAAATGGATTCTGTCAAGGTCATAAGACGTGATGAATCTGCAGCGCATGAGGTTATGAACCGTAATGCTGTTCCTGAAGAGCATATTGAGGTAAAAGATGTAAATAAACAGGTAATGGAAGAAGTTTCTTCTGCAAGTGCGCCTGAACAAAAAACAAGAGAGGAAAAGAAAGAAGAGGATAAGAAGAAAAAGAAAGACAAACAGGCAGAGGAAGATGCCAACTTAAATATGGATGATGACGATTTTGAGATAAATCTGTAAAATGGCAAAAATAAAACTGATGGTGGAAGGTGGAAAGGCTGCAACTACTCCGGCCATGGCACAAACACTTGGGCCATTAAAGATTGACCTAAAGAAAATGCTTAATGACATAAATGAAAAAACTTCTACTTTCAAGGGAATGCAGGTTCCTGTTGAATTGAACATCAATGAAAAAGATAAGAGTTACACTATCTTTATCAAAAGCCCTCCTGCAGCTGAGTTAATTAAAAATTCAACAAAAGCAGAAAAGGGAAGCGGCGAACCTGAAAGAAGAAAGGTTGCAAACATTTCTGTTGAGCAGTTAATCCTGATTGCAAAAATGAAAATGGAAAATTTGTTTACTAATGATTTGAAAGCGAGCATAAAAACAATTGCAGGAACATGCAATAGCATGGGAGTACTAATAGAAGGAAATGATTCTAAGACTTTCAATCAATTGCTGGAAGATGGAGAATATGATGGCATCATTAAGTCTGGAGAAACAGAAGTAAGAATCGAAAAGATAGACCAATTAAAAGAGCAGTTGCAGGCAAAACAGAGCGAGCTTGACAAGATATTTGCAAAGAAAGCAAAGGCGGCTGAAGAGCTTAAAGCCGAGATGGTAGCTGCTGCTGGACCCAAGAAAGAAACTGAAGTTGCAGTTCCTGCTGCTGGAGAAGAAAAGAAAGAAACTGTTGCTGGTACATCAACTACTGTTTCTGCAGAAAAGAAACCTGCTGAAAAAGTAGTTGAAAAGAAATGATTCTTGTACTTTAACAATTTTATTATCGCAAAAAATATCTAATTTTCTGAAAAGGCGTCAATAAACTTATAAATCCTTTTTTCGAATTAGCTATGGGGCTGTAGTCTAACTTGGCTAGGATACGAGGTTTGGGACCTCGCGGTCCCGGAAAGTGCCATAGCAATGTGGCATTTGGGAAATTCAAATCCGGGCAGCCTCATTTATTTAATAAGAAACATTTAAAAATAGTTTTTGAGAGTTAAAACAAAATGGCAGGACCAGCAGGAAGATTTGGAGCAAGATATGGAAGAAGAATTAGGAGCCAGGTAAATTTAGTTGAAATAAAGCAGAAAGCAAAACAGGTATGCAATTATTGCGGTGCAGTAAAAGTAAAAAGGATTTCTCTAGGAATATTTGAATGTGGAAAATGCAAAAAAAAATTCACAGGAGGGGCCTACAGCCCTTAGATACAAAATGGTTTCTTACAAATGTTTTCAATGTGGAAAGCAAGTAAAGCAGGATTATATTAAAAAAAAGATAAGGTGTCCTTACTGTGGTTATAAGATTCTTTTCAAAGAGAGGACAGTAACAGCAAAAGTAAAAGCAGAATAAAATGGTAGAAAAAACAAATGTTGAAAGTCAGATGGCGCAATTGCAAATGCTTGAACAAAACCTAAAAAGCCTTGAAATGCAAATACAAAGTATGCATCTGCAGTTGGTTGAATCTGAAAATTCTTTAAATGAATTGAAAAGCTATAACGGAAAGCCATATAAGATCGTTGGGCCGATAATGATAGAGTCTGATAAAGAAGGTCTTCTCAAAGAGATAAATGAAAGGGCTGAATTGCTCAAAGTCAGGCTTGAGAGCATGGAAAAACATGAAAATTCTATGAAAAAACAATTTGAAAGCATTCAAGGGGAGCTTATTAAACATCTTCAGAAGAACAATTAATCTTTTAAAGGATCAGCTTATAAAAAAGTACAGGTGAAATTTCTGCAGGGAATAGACATGGAGAATATAAGTCAAGTTATAGAGTTGCTATCTGCCATAGAAGGAGACAATACTGTTCCAAAGAACGTCAGGAGCAAGGTAAACCAGGCAATAGCATTCATTAAAGATGATGGAAATGCCTCTTTTGATGTTCTAATTGACAGGACAATACAGTCTTTGGACGAGTTGTCAAATGATCCGAACATACCTACATTTACCAGGACGCAAATCTGGAGTGTAATAAGCGCTCTGGAAAGTAAGTAATGATATACAGAAATTTTTATATACCACTCTTTATTAGTAATTATAAATTTAAGCAAAATGGCATTTTTTTCACGAATACGGAGTTCACTTGGGATTGGCAGTAAAACTGACGAGTTTGATGACATGTATGGTGAAGATGAGTTTATAGAAATTGACACCACAAAGCAAACAGGCAATCGTTCTAAAATAATGATAAAGTCTTTTATCGTCAGCAATTTTGATGACATAAAGGATGCTTTGGCAGTATTAAGGGAAGGTTATACCATTGCTCTTATAAATATCAAGCCACTGAAGGAAAAAGACATTGTTGAGCTTAAAAGAACTATCAACAAGTTAAAGAAAACTTGTGATGCGATTGAGGGAGATATAGCAGGAATTTCTGAAGACTGGATTGTTGTTACACCTGGATTTGCAAGGGTTCATAGAAACAAGCAGACTGAAGAAGTTGAAGGATAAAGTTTTTAAATTTAATTCTTTGTTTTTTAAAGATGGAGAAACTTGAAAAGCAGAAATGTGTATTCTGCCATCAAGACAAATTGACATTGATGCAGGACGAAGTGGATGTGCCCTATTTTGGAAAGGTTTTTGTTTTTTCTATGAAGTGTGAAAACTGCAGTTTTTCCAAATCTGATGTTGAGGCTGTCAGCATCAAGGAGCCATGCAAAATCACTTTTACAGTTGAAAATAAGAAAGATCTTGATGTAAGGGTCGTTAAAAGCTCAAATGCAAGTATCAAGATTCCTGGGCTTAAGGTTGATTCAAGACCAGGGCCTGCATCTGAGGGTTATGTAAGCAATGTTGAAGGCCTGCTTGGCAGATTCAAAAATATTTTAGAGAGTGCAAGAGACAACAGTGAAGATGAAGAAGACAAAAAGTCAATAAAAAGCTTATTAAAGAAGCTGTGGAAGGTTGAATGTGGAGACATTCCGCTAAAAATAATTATTGAGGATCCTACAGGGAATAGCGGAGTAATATCAGAAAAAGCCGTAGTTGAGAAAATGAAAGTAAAAAAATAAAATGTTTTTTCGTGAGATATTAGACAAAACTGGAACTGAATTAGCAGACATATTCGGTGTGCATGATGTTTGCCTTTGGGCATACAATGAAAGTTTAGCCATTCGTGTTACTCCATATCTCAGTGGCCATAGCAACCAAACGCTTAGGGAGAAATTAGCAAAATTCAGTGATCCAACTTCATGGTTTTTAAGGGGTAATGGTCATTTAGCACTTGAAAGGTTGCAACCAAACGCAATTCTTCTTGCTGTTGTTCAGGGAAGGTATATCCCTCCAGAAGATTTTTCTATAGAACATGCTATGGCTCTTGTAGATCATAGCAAAGAACATTGCCAAGAGTATTTAGAACGTCTCGTGTCAGATTATAGGGCATTTCCAATAAAGCTTGAAGTCTGATTTAATCTGCAAAAGTTTATAAGACAGGAGCAACAATTATGACTGTGCAAAAGAGGGTTCTAATGTGTTCACAAACAAACACCATCATCACATTGACAAGATATTAGGATTAAAAGACAAGCTAAGTTTTATTTATGAGCATCTTGTCTTGCAGGCATTTGGATTATCAATGATAGGGATATTCGTCCCAGTTTATCTTTATTCAATAGGCTTTAGCATATTCCAGGTCATATTCTTTGTTTTTTTGCAATGGACCATTTATGGGGCATTTACGCCATTATATGCAAGGGTAATTCATAAGATAGGGATAAAGGAAGTTGTGATAATAAGAACGCCATTGCTGATACTAAATTTGTATCTGCTTTATCTTCTTCAAGGAGGCTTGGCGCATAATTATTCGCATATAATTGCAATACTTGAGGGGTTTTCATCATCACTATACACTCTTTCTATATCCTCTCTTTTCGCAAAACATGTTGGTGTGAAAGAGCAGGGCAAAAAAACCGCGAAATTCTTTGCCTTTCCAAAGGTTGCCTCTATACTGGCGCCTGCACTCGGCGGCTTCATAGCCTTGAAATTTGGATTTCCAGCATTATTTCTTATTGTAATATTTTTGCTGGTCGCATCTTTGATACCTGTTTTTTTCATAAAAGAGAATATTAATCATCCACCATATAACTCCCTTGCCTTCAAGAGATTTAGGAGATATTTCAGGGAGTTCATTGTATTGAATGGATATGGAATGAGGGACATACCATTTGGAATTACGCTGCCAATTGCACTGTATCTTTACAAAGAAAACAGCTTTTCCTTGGGGATTGTTTTTTCAATAATTGCACTGGCTAGTGCCATAATTTTTATTTTTGTAGGAAAAGTAATTGACAAGCGAGGGATAAGAGGGATATTAACTTTTGGTGGCTTGTACAGCGGAGCCATATTATTGCTTATGGGGATGCTATTAAATACAAAATGGCTCTTTGTTCTTGCTGTTCTTCTCGGATTTAACACCGTGCCAATAGCATATGAGACGCACTTATATAATGAGGCCAGAAGGTATAGGTCGCCGTTGGAATTCATTACATTCAAGGAGTTCTCGCAGTTTATTGGAAGGACAATATTCTTTGCTGTGCTCTTTCTTGTAACAATGAGCTTTAATGTTTCATTCTACCTTGGAGCGCTTGTCTCATTGGTGTTTTTGCTGTATTAAACAAATCCTTTTTCTAAAAGTTCTGTCCATGATATGTCTCCGCATAAAACTGAGAACTCTCTTATCGTGAGTATTGGCTTGTCAAACAACGCTGCAGCATCTATTGCTATTCTTGGACATGCTAGCTCTATGAAAGCTTCTATGTCATGCAAGTTGATTAGCTTATCATTTGTTATTTCACTCATTGAGATTAAAACATATTCTTTATTCATCTTTTTTAGTTTTTCTTTTACTGATTCAAAAGAACCAAATTTCTGGCCAATTTTTGTGCCGATAATTATGCCTATTTTTTTAGCCTGTCTTGCTTTTTCTATTGCTGCTCCTCTCTGCTTTATTATTTTATTTTTTTCATAAGACATGTTTGTTATTTCTTCATTAAAAGGGTCTAGAAGTATGACTGGCTTATTTGTGCTTAGTGCCGCACCTAAAGCATGAAACTTGTTGGCTATGATGAATATTGCATCTGCCTTTAGTGTTTTTAATGAGTTATACTCGCAGCCTAAAACCTGGCCGTCATAAAAAGAATGGCCTTTTGCTTCTGGAACTGAAACTTTTATTCCCTTAGACTCAAAAAATTCCTTAACTTTTGCAATCTGATGAATATGTTGGACTGAAGTTGCAAGGGCGATTGACTTGTAATTTTTTAAGTTGTCATAAGACTTGGCTAGCATCTTGGAGATATTTTTTTCATAACGTGCTTCTAGATATATTACGGGAAATCTCACTTTCATAAATGGTGCGTGGCCGTAAATAACAATTAAATCACAGCCAAGTGTTTTTGCTTCTGTAATTGCGACATCGCAAGCGCCCCATAATGGTTCTCCCGACAATATTACTTCTGAAGAAGTTTTATTTGTTATCAGCGAAGCTATTCTTAAGCCATCTTTCTTAAGCCCCTCTGGAAGCTGGAGAAGGACTCTTTTTGGCTTCTTTCCATTTATTTCCATTATGAGCCGTGATTCTTCAAATTTGTACATTCTAAAAATGGATCTCATCGCAAACATTATAAACCTTGCTTTGCGCTTCTGTTTATGCCTAACACGCCAGTCAAGGTAGGGAAGAGGGAAGATTTTCTTGTCGAGTTGCAATCTTTTTTTCAAAATAAAGGTTTTATCTGGGGACCATTTCCAGAAATTTATGGCGGTGTTGCAGGATTTTATTCGTATGGCCCAATGGGAAAGTTGCTCAAGGACAAAGTCGAGAGAGTTGTGCGAAAAACATTCCAAAGCAACGGTTTATGGGAGGTTGAATGCCCAATTGTCATTCCAGATATTGTATGGGAAGCATCTGGGCATCTTGAAACATTTACAGATCCAGTAATATTTACTAAAGATAAAAAAGAAAGTTACAGAGTTGATAAATTGCTTGAAGAAAAAAATATACATATTGTTGACTTTAGTGATAAGGGGTTGCTTGAACTTGTGAGAAAAAATAATATAAAGGCTCCCAATGGAAAAGAACTTGATTTAAAGATACATCGGCAAAGCTTGATGATGAAGACAGTTGCTGGTGGCATTGAAGCCTCTCTGCGGCCTGAAACTGCGACTGTAACTTATCTGCCTTTCAAAAGCTACCTTGAATTCTTCAGAAGAAAAATGCCTTTTGGCGTGTTCCAAATTGGA
>CAYIYF010000015.1:0-11184 GCA_964367575.1 Candidatus Woesearchaeota archaeon
TTGCGAAGTGGTTGGTTTCCATACTCAACCATGTCTATTCCAAGGTCATCTGCAAACTGAACAGCATTTTTGCTGACTTTTTTGTTGTCAGATCTGCCGAGGATATAAGGAGAGTTCACGCCAGTTACAATGGTCATAACCCTCAATCTTCCGGCCATCTTTGGGTCAATTCTTGCTCCCCAGATTACATTAGCCTCTGTGTCGAGAGTTTCAGTAATTAGTTCTCCAATTCTGTTTACTTCATCAAGCGTTAAGTCATCTCCACCGCATACATGGATTAATGCTCCTGTAGCTCCTTCATAGCTTACATCAAGCAAAGGATTTGTCAAAGCTCTTCTAGTTGCTTCCTCTACCCTAGATTCAGTGTCAGATTCTCCAATGCCTATGACTGAAACATCGCCGTTTGCCATTATTGCTCTTACGTCAGCATAATCTAGGTTTACCAATGAAGGTATAGCAATAGTTTCAACTATTCCTTTGATCATTGTTGAAATTAATTCATTTGCAACTGCAAATGCCTGTTGAATTGGCAGGTTTCCAGCAATGTTGACTAGTCTGTTGTTGTCAATCACAATCACAGTATCGCATGCTTCTCTCAATTGTTGCAATGCAAACTCTGCCTTGTCTACTCTTGCTCTTTCAATCTCAAATGGCATTGTGACTGTTCCAATAACAATCGCGCCAGTTTCTTTTGCCAATGCTGCAACAACAGGTGCTGCACCGCTTCCGGTTCCTCCGCCAAAGCCTGCACAGACAAATACCATGTCGGCATCTTTAACAGCACTTTTTATTTCATGCAGCGACTCTTTTGCAGCTTCTCTTCCTCTTTCAGGAAATCCGCCACAGCCAAGACCTCTTGTTAATTCTCTTCCAATTAAGAACTTGCCATCACAGCTGGTCATATCTAAATGTTGTTTGTCTGTATTAATAGCATAAATCCTTGCGCCCTTTATTCCTTTTTTATGCAGCCAGGAAACCATGTTGTTTCCACCGCCGCCACAGCCGATAACTTTTATGTTTGCCTCTCCAACTGGTGTTGTATTTCCAGCTGGAATCTGTGCCAATGCATCTTGTATCAAGTTTTCCATTTTTTTTATTTCCCCCATCAGGTTTGTTTTTTTATTGCGAGTATTATATGCTGAAACACAATAATGTTTATATTATAGTTCCAACTATCTCATATCAGAAAAGTTTAATGATTTTAATGATTTAAGCTTTTGAAGAAAATTAGTCTAACTAATATCGAACTTTACAGATTTTAGCCAATCTAATAATTAAGTTTTAGCCGAACTTAATCACGATTTTTAGTTGAAGTGTAGTTGTTTAGCCGACAACCGAATCAACTCGTTATAATTCTATTTTAATTATAAACCATATATATAAATACTCTTTTAATCTAATATATAAATCCAACTATATAAATGGTTATTTAATAATCTTCAAAGCATTAAAAAATCAGCAGAATGAAACAAAAGAGAGTGTTTTAACATTGAAGAAAAATTTCAAAGCAGGCAGCAAAGTTAACCTTCTCACAAAAGATTCCAGGGATTTTTCTGGCATTATTCTTCCTGATTCAGACTCAAAAAAAGTAGTTCTAAAATTATCTTCAGGCTATAACATCGGGCTTTTGAAATCAAATATCGCCTCTGTTAAAGTTGTTTCACAGCAAAAAAAAGAATCTTCTTCGATAAGTAGGCTGTCATTATCACAAAAAACATCCAAGAATCTTCCAACAATTTCAATAATCCATACTGGTGGGACAATAAACAGCAAGGTAGATTATGAAACAGGGGCAGTTATTGCAAGATTCACGCCAGAGGAACTTTTAGCAATGTTTCCTGAAATTAAAAATCTCTGCAACATACGTTCTTATTTGCTTGCAAACATGTTTTCAGAAGATATGCGTTTTTCACACTACAATGAAATGGCAAAAGCAATAAAAAAAGAGGCAGCTAATGGTTCTGATGGGGTCATCATCACGCATGGAACAGATACTCTTGCATATTCATCAACTGCGTTGTCATTCATTCTTGAGGATCTGAACATTCCAGTTCTTTTTGTTGGTGCACAAAGAAGCTCTGATCGTGGAAGCAGTGACGCTTTTCTTAACCTGTTTTGTGCAGTGCAATTTATCACAAAAAGCAACTTCTGTGATATTGGTATATGTATGCATGAGCATTCTGACGATAGGTCTTGCTTGATTTTTCCAGCAACAAAAACAAGGAAACTGCATACTTCAAGGCGTGATGCTTTTCGCGCTGTAAACTCAAGGCCGATAGCAAGAGTTTTTTCTGATGGGCGTTGCGAAAACATTTCTAAGTTTCCAACAAGAGAAAACAGAAAAAATTTAGCTATCAAGATTAAATCAATAAAAGAAAATTTGAAGATAGGCATTTTAAAGGTGCATCCAAATTTGTATGCGAAAGAGATACAAAGTTATTCCAGCTTTGATGGGCTGATAATTGAAGGCACTGGATTGGGGCATGTCTCAATAAACAAGATTGATTCAAAAACAACAGAAAACAAAAATGTTCATTCTGCGCTCAAGTCATTGGCAAAAAAAATTCCTGTGTTCATGGCGTCACAGTGCATCCATGGCAGCATTAATATGAATGTTTATTCAACAGGAAGAAGGCTGAAAGATATCGGTATTCTTGGCGATTATAATGACATGCTTGCAGAAACAGCATTCATCAAGATGGCGTGGCTTCTTAGCAATTATCCAAAAAAAGAAGTAGGCAAATTGATGATGGAAAATATGCATGGTGAGATTAATCTCCGCTCGATTAACGAAGAGATTCCACACGATTTATAGATACAACAACTTCTTTATAAAATTGTCCTGAAGAACAAAAAAGAGGTTATGATCATATCTACAAAATATGCTTTCATATAAGCGCATCTACTCTAGCAACAAGATCGCTCGCTGGGCGATAGGCAGTAATTTCCATATTCTTGATATACTCTTTTCGGTTCTCAATAGAAAAGGCATTTCTCATATTTATCGACTGGATAAAAAAGATTTTTAAAGAAGGATAAGAAAGTATCTTATGGCCCATTATAAAGACATAACAATTAATCCTGATTTTGTTTATTTACTTGGTTTTTTCATGGCAGACGGATGTTTTTATTTAAAAAACAAAAAGTATCCTACATTTGAGTTTTATGATGGTAGCTCTGTGGAGAAAGAAATTAAATACTCGTTAGAGCACATTAAAAGAATAGAGAAAATCGTTTCTAAATACTTTAAAATTAATTCTTACATAAAAAAAAGAGAAAATCGTTATATTCTTTACTTTAAAAACAAAGAATTCGCAAATATATTAATTAAAAAATTCAACATCCATCCTGGTAAAAAAGCATCAAAGGTTGATATTCCAAAGATTTACAAAAATACAAAATTGGAAAAGCAATTCTGGCAAGGATTTATGGACGGTGATGGAATGACTGCTAGAAATTCTAGAAAAGTTGCATTAGAAGTTTGTTCTAAAAAGCTAATAGGTTCATTTAAAGATTTCTTAAGAGATTATAATATTGGATTTAAATATTCGGAAAGGGTTATCAATAATAGAAGGTATTTTAGAGTTACCATACCATCTCTTCATATAAGAAATTATCAAAAAATTCTACCTTTCGAACATCCAAGAAAAAAATTATGGTTAGAAAAGCACATAAAAAAAGATTTCTACAGAAATAATAAGATTTCTTTTGATGAAGCGTATAAAGACGGAAGTTTAGATTATAAAAAAATATTCGCAAACACAAATGCTTACATTGAAAATGGTAATCTACTGATAGAAAAATTTATAGATTGCCCTAAAAACTCTGAAAGAAGGAATATTAGATTCGACGAGTTATATCTTCTATTGCGAGCACAGGGGCTTACCGATAAAGAAATAAATAGGGAATTAATACATCTTAGATGGAAAATGGGAAAAGGTTCAAAAAATAGTGTTAAATTACCAAATAAACAGGTCAAAGAATTAAATGAAATATCAAAAGTGATAAGAGTTGTAAATTATGGGCTAAGGATATCAAGAAACTATGCAAAAGCAATAGGCATTGATTATAAAGATGTTATAATAAAAATAAACAAACTATTTCAAACGCAACCTAAATTTACTGGAAAAGGTGAGCCAATTTATTGTAGTGGCATATTAAACATACTATTTTCAAAAATTATTGAACCAAAAATAAAATGACAAAAATAAATTATCAAGAAATTGGATTTAAGTGTGGCATCGAGGTTCATCAACAACTAGAAACCCATAAATTATTTTGTAATTGCCCCTCTTTAGTTAATGATGAGCATCCTATTGACATAAAGATTGAGCGTAAATTACGTGCAGTTGCAGGTGAAACTGGAAAAATAGACAATGCTGCAGCATATGAATTATCAAAAAATAAAAAATTTATTTATGAGGGGTGCTCAAGTTCAGCATGTCTGGTAGAAATTGATGAATCTCCTCCATTCGCCCTCAATCACGATGCTCTCGAAATTGCATTGCAAGTAGCATTGTTGCTCAAAGCAAAACCAGTTGATGAGATTCGTGTTATGAGAAAAACAGTCATTGACGGCTCCAACGTCTCAGGATTTCAGCGTACAATGCTTATTGCAACTGATGGTTGCCTTGAAACATCACAAGGTTCTGTGAACATAGCAACAATTTGTCTTGAAGAAGAATCAGCAAAAAAAATCGAGGAAAAGCAGGACCACGTTGTTTATCGATTAGACCGCTTAGGCATTCCTCTGATTGAAATAGCAACAGATGCCTCAATTCAGGACTCAGAGCATTGCAAGGAAGTTGCAGGAATAATCGGGATGATTCTTCGTTCAACTGGAAAGGTAAAGAGAGGCATAGGTTCAATACGTCAGGACGTTAACGTCTCAATTCATGGTCATCCAAGAGTTGAAATAAAGGGTTTCCAGGATCTAAAAAGCATTCCAAGGGTTATTGAATTCGAAATAAAAAGAGAGCTTTCAGAAATAAAAGAAGGAAAAAAAGTTGAACCGCATGTAAGGAAGGCAGATCCTGATTTCACAACCTCATACCTGCGTCCTATGCCAGGAGCATCAAGAATGTACCCAGAGACAGACATAGAACCAATACCATTAACGTCTCATCTTATTAAGAAAATAAAAATTCCAGAGTTAATTACAGAAAAGGCAATCAAGCTAGAAAAAAAATACAATCTTTCAGCTGCACTCGCGCAAGAATTGGTTGGCAATGAACAATTTGAGATGTTTGTTCAGAACTATAAGATTTCGCCGCAATTGATAGCGAGAACATTGGTAGAGATTCCAAAAGAAATAGCTTCAAGGTTCAATCTTTCATCAGACAAGATAAAGACAAAGCACTTTGATGTTATATTCTCTGCTGTTGGCGAAGGAAAAATTGAAGAATCTGCAATACTTGAAATACTGGCAGAAGTTGCAAAAGGAAATGAGATTGACATCAAGAGATACAAGAAGATAGATGCCTCACAAATCGAGTCAGAAATAGTAAGCATGATAAAATCAAATAAGGGTGTCTCCCCAAATGGATTGATGGGCATAATTATGCAGAAATACCGCGGAAAAGTCTATCCAAAGAGAGTTATGGAGATAATAAAGGCCAACTTAAGTTAGCAACAATTTTAAATACTGTCATTATTAATCTTTCAAAATGTTAAGAACGCATAACTGTGGTGAATTAAGAAAGTCTCACGCAGGCAAGAAAGTAACATTATGTGGCTGGGTTGAAGCACAAAGAGTCCAGGGAAAAATCTCTTTTATCTTATTGCGGGACAGGTATGGCATCACTCAGGTGTTTGTTAACCCAAAGTTGACTGAAAAGTTCCAGCATATTCCTAAAGAGTCTGTTGTATCAATTACTGGCGAAGTAAAAAAGCGTCCTGAAAACCAGGTAAAAAAAGAAATGCTTACTGGAGAAATTGAACTTTCAGCAAATTCAATAGAAATCATAAGTGCTTCTGAAACGCCGTTGCCAATAGACATTATCGATGATACCACAACGCACATTGATAAGCGCTTGGATTATCGCTTTTTGGATGTAAGAAGAGAAAAAATTAAAGATATTTTCATGATAAGGTCAAAAGTTTATAGCAAGACAGTAGAATTTTTTGACAAGAATGGCTTTGTCGCAATTCAGTCGCCGAGGCTTACTGCTTCTGGTGTCGAGTCAGGCGCTGAAGAGTTTAAAATTCCTTATTTTGGCAAAAAAGCTTCTTTGGCGCAATCTCCGCAGGTTTACAAGCAGATGTTTGTGGTTTCTGGTCTGGAGAAAGTATATGATATAGGGCCGATATTCAGGGCTGAAAGGTCGCATACAACAAGGCACTTGACTGAGTTTATTGGCATAGACTTGGAAATGGGATTTATCAATGATGAAAATGATGTGATGAACGTTCTTGAGGATTACTTTAAGTTTCTCTTGGCAGAAATTAAATCATCCTGCAAAGAAGAATTAAAGAATTTGAATGTATCGATAGAAGTTCCGAAAAAATTCCAGCGGATGACATTAAAAGAAGCAAGAAAAATTTTGCAGGAGCACAATAAGAAAATTCCAGAAGATGAAGATCTAGATGCAGAAGGAGAAAAAATTATTGGAGATTATGTGAAAAAGAAGTATGATAGCGATTTTGTCTTTATGCTGGAATACCCTTGGAAAAAACGTCCATTTTACCATATGAGGCCAGAAAATAAAAAGATCACAAAATCATTTGACCTGCTCTTTAAGGGTGTAGAAATAGGGACAGGAGCACAAAGAGAGCACAGGCTGGAAGTCTTGGAAGCACAGGCAAAAGAAAAAGGAATAGATTTTATGCAGATGCAGTTTTATCGTGATATATTCAGGTATGGATGCCCTCCGCATGGCGGTGTTGGGCTTGGATTGGACAGGATTACTCAGCAGCTTCTAAACCTGCCAAACATCAGGGAAGCTATCTTGTTGCCAAGAGACCCAGAAAGATTGACACCGTAAATCTTTTTTAAAATTTTAGGAAACATCCATAATTCTCAAGAATAAATTTTAAAAAATGGTTCGTGAAATTTGCAGACACACTCCACTGAAAATGGAGAGACTATCCAGTCTTCTGGGTTCGAAACTTTTTAAGTGAAAATCCCAGACCAGGCGCCAAATAACAGTATGAATATCAAGAAAGAGATTAGGAATAAAAATCCAGAAGGCTCATGATAATTCCCAAAATCTATATAAATACCATTTCTGAACAATTACTCATGCAATTCATCTCAATACAGGAAGCATTAAAAAAAGGCCATGGGAGCGTTTCAATACGCGGCTGGGTTCACCGCGAAAGAGGATCTAACAACCTAAAATTCATAGTTCTAAGAGATTCATCAAATATAATCCAGTGCGTTCTCAAAAAAGAGGATTTTAAAAAACAATGGGATGACATTGACAAGATTCAAGTTGAAGCTTCAATAGAGCTCCATGGCACATTAAAGAAAGATGAAAGAGCACCAACAGGCTATGAACTGCATGTAAATGATTTCAGGATTATAGGCACATCAGACAAGTATCCAATAACAAAAGATCAAAGTTATGAATATTTATTGGACATGCGTCATCTATCAATAAGAAACAGGAGCATGACTGCAACATTGAAGATACGATCAACAATATTCGGCGCAATTCACGATTACTTCAGGTCAAAAGGATTTTACGAATACCAAAGCCCATCATTAACACCAAATGCATGTGAAGGTGGCTCAACATTGTTCAAGGTTGATTATTTTGGAAAGGAGATTTATTTGACACAGACTTGGCAACTGTATGCTGAAGCAGGAATTCAGGCATTGGAAAGAATTTATTGCATTGCACCAAGCTTTAGGGCTGAAAAATCCAAAACCTCTCGTCACCTGACAGAATATTGGCATGCAGAAATGGAAGAGGCGTGGTGTGACTTCACAAAACTGCAGGATTATGGAGAAGGACTTATCAAGCACATTGTTGCAGAAGTTATCAAGAAAAATCAAGAAGACTTGAAAGTTCTTGGAAGAGATGTAAACAAGCTCAGGCCAGTTCTCGCAAAACCATTTCCGCGCATGACCTACGATAATGCATTGGAAATACTTGAAAAGAAAGGCAAAATGAAGGTAAAATGGGGCAAAGATATCAGGACAAATGAAGAAGATATGTTGTCCAAGCTCTATGACACACCAATTATCGTAACAAGATATCCTAAAGAGATAAAGGCATTCTACATGAAGGAAGACCCTAAGAACTCAAAAGTAGTCCTAGGATTTGACATGATTGCCCCAGATGGCTATGGAGAACTAATCGGTGCAAGCGAAAGAGAAGATAACATTGACAAGCTCATGAAGCGTTTGAAGGACCAAGGGGAAAACCCAAAAAATTACTCTTGGTATCTTGACACAAGAAGATACGGTTCCGTCCCTCATGCAGGCTTCGGCATGGGTGTTGAGCGTGTTATCGCATGGATTTGCGGCCTTGAAAATATCAAAGACGCAATTGCTTTTCCAAGAACAATGACAAGACTTGCTCCTTAATCTTTTTTGAACTCAACATTAGGAAGACCTTCAAATTCTTTGTCTCCGGTAACAAAGTAGCAAGCATTCTTGATGGCAAAGATATATCCTATTGCATCAAAGAATGATATTCTCTTTTTTTTATGTTCTTGCCTGAACTTAATTGCATGAATAATTATTTCTTTAGGAATAGGAAGGGAATACCTCTCTAGTTTATTGAACCAGTAATCTGCCTTTTTCTCCCCATCTTCCAGCAAAAGAGCAGCATAAAATTCTGCCAGCGTTAAGTCAGTAATGACAAAATTAGAGTTGATGTATTCCGCAAAACTTGAATTTCCTCTGGCAATCTCAATTAAGGCATAAGCATCCAGGCACATTCTTATTGCGGCCATTTTCCTTCAAAATCCTCTCTTACTTCAGCAAGAATTTGCCTTGTCGATTTTTTGGAAGGCACAGACCCAAAAAGTTCTTTCAGGGCATTGTCTTTTTTGGATATTTCTACAGTTATGGTCTCATTTGGATGTATTTCAAGCTTGTTCGCTGTTTCAGAAGGTATGACTATGCCTAATGAGTTGCCCCATTTCTTTGTTTTAACATCTATTGCCATAATATAACTAAAATATATAACTATTATATAAATTTTACTAACAAAATTTCAAAACCTTTTAACATATTTGATGTATTTTTTGCTTATAAATATAAGGATGCGTTTGAAGAAAGAATAAAAGAAAGATTTTTAGATAAAATTAAAATCCAAATTTAGGAGAAAATTTCAATCACCACCTTTTTTTCACAGAAAAGTTTATATACAAAGCTGATGATTTTTCTAACAATCTTTACTAAGATACTACTTTAAAATGGATATAGACGAATATCTCAACAAAAAAAAAGAATTAGAGAAAAAAAAGGAAATTCTCGAAGCTAAAAACGAACTTGACAAAAAAAAATTAGATATACCAAAAAAAGGAATTGAGATAAGACGTCGTCGCGAGATAACGCCGCTAGAAAATGATTCAGGCGATGAACCAAGAAGCTCTTCAAGAAGGTCATATCGTGATGAATATCCTAGCCGTCATAATGAAAACATAAAATGGGCTTTTCTTGGTCTTGCGCTCTTTGTAGCGTTTATCGTTGTTGGATTTTTTTACATGTCAAATTACATTGTTGTCCAGACAAGCACCAAGTCAGAGGAGTCAAGTGATGTTGAAGCACTTCAAAAGCAGATAGAAGAATTGCAAAAGACAATTGAAGGCAGCACGGAAGAGAATTCTGAAGAAGATTCCAATGCATCAGAAGATTCAGAAAACGAGACAGAAGAGTACACAGGACCAGGACCAGATTTTATGGTAACTTTGATTGATGAGCATAAAGACGAGGAAAGCTATGGGATATTTGATGAGACTGGAAAGGTTCTAGGAAAGATTATAGAATTATGGACAGGTGCTAGCAATACTGCCACATACAAGTATAGGCTATTAATAGAAAATAAAGAAAATACAAACATACAATGCACAATAGACGAGTTAATTGAAATTGATGCGGATCAGGACGGGGAGATAGACGAGACAAAGTATGACAATAAGCTGGCGGTGCTTGAATTAGGCGGGTCAGAGGAAGAGATTATTTTAAGGAGCATCACTGCTGCTGGTCTTATAAAAGGAGAATATGAGGCAGCTTGCTATTTCTGTCAGGACAATCAATGCGACGCAATATTAGAAGGTGGAGAAACAAAGGAAAGTGCAATATTTAAGGTATTAATCCACACGCAATTTTATGGCAATCAATCAAACAGCACTGATTAAGAGAATATTCCGCTTAATTTTTCTGATATGAACTGCCCTGTAATGTCAATTACTTCTTTTGTGAAATCAGTTGAAAAATAAAGTCCGAGTACAAGTAAAAGCAGAATAAGGATAATAAGTGTTTTCATGCATTATTTAGCATATCCTACATTTATAACATTTGTGATAAAACTTAAAAGCAGCAGGATTCACAATATTTCATGATAATCGCACTGAGATTGATTATTGCTCTTGGATTAATTTTATCATTGTATAGTTTTTACGTTGAAAAGAAGATAGCAAAAAACAAGAAATACTCTCCCCTGTGCGATATTTCAAGCAAGGCCTCTTGTAAAAAATCATTTACAAGCAAGTATGGGCACATATTCTTGGTTTCTAATTCTCTATTAGGTATTGGATTTTATCTTGTTGCATTACTGCTTACATTCTCATCATTTGCTTCTCTCATCTTTTACATGGCATTGCCTTCAATGCTCATGACACTATACTTGGCATACATCTCATTTTTCATACAAAAGAACTTTTGCCTTGTTTGCACTTCGATTTATCTTGTTAACATTCTTGTGCTTATCCTTGCAAATAAACTATTTTGAAAGATTAAGAATACTTAAAAACCAAGTAAACTCTAATTCATACTATGGGTCTGCCGTAAAATCCTGAAAGGCAATATAGACTATTAGTTGGAAAGGACGCTGGGCTGTTTCAAGAGGAAATCTTGAAAATCTATATTGTATTCTCAGGGCTTTTAATATGGCTTTCTAAAGATATACCGGAAGTTTTTTATTCCTATCCAACAGCTTATTTTTATTGGTAAATGGGCATTTTTTGGTGACGAAAATGAAAAATAACTTATTAATAAAGAAAAATTTG
>CAYIYF010000016.1:0-11156 GCA_964367575.1 Candidatus Woesearchaeota archaeon
GAAAGCCAAAGAATTACTAAAAAAAGATTTTATTGCTGTATCAGAAATCTTTGATGAGGGTCAATGGCTGGACATCCATTCCGTATCCAAGGGAAAAGGCATGCAGGGTCCGGTAAAAAGATTTGGTGTTAAAATAAGGCAGCACAAGGCAGAAAAGACCAAGCGTGGCCCAGGCACACTAGGTCCATGGACGCCTAAACGCGTTCAGGCAGGAAGGATTGCACATGCCGGCAAAATGGGCTTCCATCAAAGAACAGAATTTAACAAGCTGTTGTTAAAAATATCAAAACCAGAAGAAGTGAACCAACAAGGCGGCATAAAACATTATGGAATTCTAAAAAATGACACAGTACTTATAAAAGGTTCGGTTGCAGGTTCTGCAAAACGTCCGATAATTCTTACAACACCCCAGCGTCCAAGAAGAAAGCCAGAATTATATGAATTAATAAAAGTCAGCACAGTGAGCAAACAATGAAAGCAGATATTTACAAGTTGGACGGTAAGAAATCAGGAACAATAAACCTGCCAAAACAATTCTCTGAAAAAATAAGACCAGACCTTATAAGAAAAGCAAACGAAGTGATTGAGTCTAATAAACGACAATCGTATGGTGCGTATTTAGGTGCAGGTACACGAGCTTCAGTAGACATCTCAAGGAGACGCCGTAATTTCAAAGGAGCATATGGCAAAGGAATGTCTCGTGTTCCAAGAAAAACTCTTTGGCGCAGAGGTACGCAATTTGGATGGGTTGCAGCATTCGGTCCAAATGTTGTTTCAGGAAGGCGCGCTCATCCTCCAAAAGGATCTAAAGATTACTCAAAGAAAATAAACAAAAAAGAAAACAGGCTTGCGATACGTTCTGCAATTTCTTCAACAGTAATTCCAGACGCAGTAAAATTAAGAGGCCATTTGTTTGTAGATTTGATATCTGTCATAGAAGGAAAAGCAGAGTCAATCTCAAAAACAAAAGAATTTGTAGCCTTGCTAGAAAAGCTAAACCTTCACGAAGAGCTTGCCAGAGTTGCAGAAAGAAAGGTAAGGCATGGCCGTGGAAAAATGCGCAATAGAAAATACAAGGGGAAAAAAGGGCCCTTGATAGTCGTTTCAAAGAACTGCTCATTGTCAAACGCAGCAATAAATGTGGAAGGCGTTGACATCTGCGAAGTAAAAAATCTTAATGTAAACATTTTAGCCCCTGGAGGCAATCCTGGAAGGCTTACAATATTCACAGAAGAAGCAATAAAAAAGATGGAATCTGATAATCTATTCTTTACAAATCAGAAAAAAACAAAGCAAGAGCCTGAAAAAAAAGAAATAAAGAAGGAAAATGTCAAGAAGCAACCAGCAATAAAGAAGGCGGTTAAGAAATGAAAGAATATGAAATAATAAAATATCCCAAGCCGACAGAAAAAGCAGTCCGCTTGATGGAATCTGAAAACAAATTAGTTTTTTATGTAGAAAAGTCAGCAACGAAAAAAGAAGTAAAAGATGCAATGGAAAAGATATTCAAGGTCAAAGTTGTTGCAGTAAACACAGAGATAACTCCACAAGGAAAAAAGAAGGCATATATCAAATTATCAGATGAAACGCCGGCAATAGACATTGCAACGCAGATGGGAATGCTATAAAATGGGAAAGAGAATTATATCACAAGCAAGGGGAAAGGGAACAACTACTTACAGGTCTCACTCCTTTAGATGGAATCTTGAAATTAAACACAGAGAATATGACACTGCAGAAAAGCAAGGTTCATTGATGGGCACTGTTGAAAACTTGACACATTGCAAGGGTTTCACGGCACCAATTGCGGTAATAAAATATGAAAATGGAGAGCATAATCACATTTTTGCACCTATGGGAATAAAAATTGGTGACAAGGTTTATTCAGGATATGTTGCACAACCAACAATTGGAAGCACTTTACCTTTAAAGAACATCCCAGATGGCACAGAGATATTCAATGTTGAATCAAGACCTGCAGATGGAGGAGCATTTGCAAGGGCTTCAGGAGCAGGTGCAAGAGTTATTTCAAGGGATAAAAAAGGCGTCATGATAGAAATGCCATCAAAGAAAACAAAGATACTTGACGAGAATTGCCGTGCAACAATTGGCAAGATTGCAGGATCAGGAAAAAAAGAAAAGCCTATAGTAAAAGCAGGAAAGAGGCACCACATTATGAGAGCACGTGGTAAATTATATCCACTAACATCAGGTGTTGCTATGAATGCAGTAGACCATCCATTTGGCTCTGGTCGTGGAAGACATGCTGGCAAGCCATTAACTGCTCCAAGGTTTGCACCTCCTGGAAGAAATGTTGGCAAGATACATGCGAGGAGAACAGGAAGAAAGAAGTAAAATGGCAGAAACAGAATTCAAATATCGTGGAAAAACTCTGGCAGAACTTAACCAAATGGACACACATGAGTTTCTAAAACTTCTTACTGCAAGAAAAAGAAGATCTCTTTCAAGATCAATATTAAGAAGAGCAGAGCCACTGCTAAAAAAGATAAGACAGATGAAACAAGGAATAAGAAAAAAGCCAATAAAAACACAGTTAAGAACAATGGTTGTAACACCTGAAATGCTGGGGCAGACAATTGGCGTTCACAATGGAAAGGAGTACATAAGCATAAGAATAATCGAGGAGATGTTTGGACTTTATCTTGGTGAATTGGCACAAACAAGAAAGAAGGTTGTACATGGGGCAGCTGGTATCGGTGCTACCAAATCAAGCACGGCATCAGCTTCAAAGGCTAAATAAAAATGAAAACAGATATGCACAGCGCGAGTGTTAGCGGAAGAGATTTGCCTATTTCGACAAAGCATGCAATTGTTATCTCAAAATACATTCGTGGCAGAAAGATTTCATGGGCAAGAGACAGGCTTAATGAAGTTTTAAAATTCAAAACAGCAGTGCCTTTCACAGTCCGTAGAAAAGATATAGGCCACAGAAAAGGCCACATGGGTCCTGGAAGGTATCCTCAAAAGGCAGCAAAGGAATTCATAAAGTTACTAAATTCAGTAGAAGCAAATGCACAGAATAAAGGTTTGGACGCTAACGAGCTTTACATAACTACTATTGTGCCAAACATGGCATCACGCCCAATGCATCCTGGCAGACAGATGAGAACAAAAATGAAAAGAACGCACATTGATATTATTGCTGAAGAAAAAATAAAAGAGAAAAAAGAAGCAATTAAAAAAAAGGAAAATAAAAAATGATAGAAAAACAATTTGTTAAACAGAAACTAAAGGAATTCCAGATACAGGAGCATATTGGAAAAATCTTTTCTAAGACTGGTTATTCCCATATTGAAATAAAAAGAACTCCTTTAGGTGAAAATGTTATTGTTTACACAACACGCCCAGGAATTGTTGTAGGAAAAAAAGGAGATAACATCAAAAAGCTTACAACTTTGCTGAAGAATAAGTACAAGCTTGACAATCCACAATTAGAGATAGGCGAGATAGAGAATCCAATGCTTGATGTAAATTATGTCAGTGACAGAATTGCAGGAAGCCTTGAAAGATTTGGGCAGAAAAGATTCAAGTCTATAGGCTATAAGGTGCTTCAGGAAATAATGGATGCTGGTGCAGTAGGCGCAGAAGTTATCCTTGCAGGCAAGATACCAAGTGCAAGAGCAAGGTCGTGGAGATTCTCAGCAGGCTACTTAAAAAAATCAGGTGAAATAAACCAATCAATGATACACAAGAAAACAATTAATTTCACAAACAAGCTTGGCGTCATAGGTATCGGCGTTAAAATAATGACTCCAGACATTCAACTTACAGACAAGACACTTACACTAAAACCAGAATACGCAAAACCAAAACTAGAGGAAATCCAGCATAAGGAGATTGATGCAGAAAAAACAGTAAAGGTTGCGCAGGAAGGCAGTGTTGATGTAATCATTGATATCAATGAAGAAAAACATAAAGAGACTAAATTGGAGTCGAAGAAAGAAGAAAAGAAAGCTGTGAAAAAATTAGTTAAGAAAAAGGAAACTGAAGAAAAATAAAATGGCAAAAATAAACAGGAAAGAACTTGCACAGCTGTCAGTTGAACAATTAAAAGAAAAATTCATAGGGCTAAAAAAAGAATTGATGAAGCTCAATATGCAACGGGCAACAGGAACTCCTCCTGAAAATCCAGGCATGATTCGGGCAACAAGAAAGTCAATTGCAAGAATCCACACTTATATAACCCAAAAGAAAAAAGCAACTGCAATAGAGACACCACAAAAAAAAGAGCAAACGAAAGTATCACATTCAAAAAAAACGGAGGTTAAAAAGAAAAAATAATGATCGAGAGAGACCCTATAACGGGGCTTCCTAAAGAACTCGATGTATGGGATAACATTGTCAAAGGCGAACAGAGAATAAAAGTAATCACAGAAAAAAGAAAATTTGGCAAGTTAATAACTGTTATCAAAGGCATTGATCCGAAGGCAATAGACATAAAAGATGTAGCAAAAAAGCTAAAATCAAAACTTGCATGCGGAGGAACTGTCAAAGATAATAAGATAGAATTGCAAGGAGATCATAAAGAAAAAGCCAAACAGGAATTGGTAAAAATGGGCTTTGCAAAGGAATCCATAGAATGAAAAGGAAGCTAAAAGATATACCAAGAACTGAGTTCATTGGGGAAAAAATAGAAGTGGTGGATGCATCAAACAAGACGCTTGTTGGTCTTTCCGGCAAGGTAATTGATGAAACAAGAGATACAATTGTAATAGAAAACGACAAGGAAAAAACACTGCTGAAAAAGCAAATAACGATAAAAGTTACAATAAAAGGAAAAAAATATGTCATTGACGGAAGTCTTCTTCAAGGAAGACCTGAAGACAGAATCAAGAAAAAAATAAGGATATGAAATGGAAAAATCAAAAAAACCTTTGAGAATGCATGGAAGAGTGTTTGTTGGAACAGTAATAAAAGATGTTTTCCATAAGACAACTACAATAGAATTTCCTAGGCAAGTATACAACTCAAAATATGAAAGATTTCAGAAAAGAAGAACTAGGCTGAAAGTTCATGTTCCAGATGATTTTAAAGTAAAGAAAGGTGACACAATAAAGGTTATAGAAACAAGACCCATCTCAAAAACAAAGAACTTTCTCGCATTGGAGGTAATTAAAAAATGAAAGCATTAGGCGCAAAAATATCAAAAGGCTTGCCACACAGGGCAAAAATACCTACTTGTGACAACTCTGGCGCCAAGGTCATTAGATTAATTTCAGTAAAAGGCGCAAAAACAAGAAAGGGAAGATACCCACAAGCCGGCTTGGGAGACTTAATTCTTGCATCAGTCATAAATGGAACTCCTGCAATGAGAAAGCAAGTGGTGCTTGCAATAATTGTAAGGCAAAAGAAGCCTTATAGGCGCCATGATGGAACACGAGTCATGTTTGAAAGCAATGCTGCAGTTGTGCTTAAAGATGACAAAGGAACACCAAAAGGGACAATCTTCAAGGGACCAATAGCCAAGGAGGCGGCAATAAGATGGCCAAGAATATCCAAGCTGGCCAGCGTAGTGTTGTAAAATGAAACAGACTTTTTCACCAAAATGGAAATCAAGCGCAAATAGGCGCAAACAAAGAAAGTACATACTTAATGCGCCGCACCATATAAAAGGCAAGTTCCTTTCAGCACATCTTTCAAAAAATTTGAGGAAAAAATATGCTTTGCGATCTATTAGGGTGAAAAAAGGCGACAAAGTAAGGATAATGCGAGGGCAGCACAAAAATAAAACAGGAACTGTTGGCTCAGTTGATTTAAAGGACACAAAAGTAAAATTAGACTCACTTTTCACAATAAAAAGAGATGGATCAAAGTCATTTTATCCACTTCATCCATCAAATGTTGAGATACAAGAGTTAAACCTTGATGATAAAATAAGGAAAGCGAAGATAGAATCTTTTGCAAGAAAGGAAGTTAAAAAATGAGACACCAAAAAAGAATGGCTGCTGGAAAAAGAATTCCTCTTGAGAGAAAAGGAACTAAATACATTACAGCACAATCACCAGGACCGCACAAAAAAACAGAATCAGTGGCCTTAAGCGTGCTACTTAGAGACCTTCTAAAGATGGCAGATTCAACAAGAGAGGTCAAGGCTATCATTCAGGCAAAAAAGGTATTGATAAATGGTATCGCAAGAAAAGACCACAGGTTCCCTGTCGGCTTTTTAGACGAAATTTCATTCACAGATTTAAGCGACAGATATGTCATCACTTACAACACTCTTGGAAAGTTATCATTGAAAAAATCTGAAAAGATTTTTGTCAGACCAATAAAAATAATTGGAAAAAGAATCTTGCAAAAAGGAAAGATACAGATAAACTTGTTCACTGGAACAAATATCCTTGTGAATAATCCAAAAGACCTGAAAGTTGGAGACAGTCTTATAATTGAAAAGAACAAGATTTCAAAGCATCTAAAATTCGAGAAAGGCGCAAGAGTATTTCTTACCTCTGGAAAACATGTTGGCAATAATGGCATCATTGAAGAAATAAAAGAAAACAAAAACTGGACACAGCCTAAAATGATAATCGTGAAAACAAAAACTGAGGTATTTGAGACTCCAAAAGAATATGCCTATGTTGTTGGCGGTGAAATATAAAGATGCAGAAGACTATTCAAGAGAATGTTATGAGGGACATTTCTGTAGAGAAGATTACACTAAACTGCGGAACAGCAGGACCAGGAGAAAGGCTTGAAAAATCCCTCAAACTCCTGCAAAAAATATCAGGAATGAAGCCAGTAAGCAGGAAAACAGAAAAGAGAATTCCTACATGGAGCGTTCGCCCAGGATTGGAGCTTGGCTGCATGGTCACAATAAGAAGAGAAAAGGCAATTAAGTTATTGAAATCATTTTTTATTGGAAAGAAAAACCAAATTAAGGAGTCATGCTTTGATGACAATGGCAATTTTGCATTTGGCTTTCATGAATATTTGGATGTTCCTGGAATAGAATATGATCATGAGATAGGCATAATCGGCTTTGAAGTTGCAGTCACACTTCAAAGAAAAGGCTTTAGAATAAGAAGAAGAGCAGCGCATAAAAAAAGCATACCGAGAAAACACAAGATAACAAAGGAAGACGCAATTAACTACATAAAAAAAGAATATGGGGTCAGTATAATATGACAACAAAAAGCTATACAAAGGTCTTCAAGCAGCTCAAATCAAAACCTGCAAAGCTTGCAAAGGTGAAAAAACATAATGCTCCAAAACTTAGATCTTGCGGAAAAGCCCTAAGCAAATGCAGGCGTTGCGGATCAAGCCGTGCGCATATTCAAAAATATGGGCTAAAACTTTGCAGAAAATGCTTTAGGGAGATAGCAAAATCAATAGGTTTTAGGAAGTACAGCTGAGGAAAAAATGTTAAATGACACATTAGCAAACACTTTGAATACCATATACATGGCATCAAAATCAGGGAAAGACCAATGCTTAGCCAGGCCAGTTTCTAAGGTAATACTTGAAGTTTTAAAAATAATGCAGGAAAAGATGTATATAGGCTCATTTGAAGTGGATAAAGACAACAGGGGCAGTACAGTTAAAATAAACCTAATAGGAGCCTTAAACAAATGTGGCGCCATAAAACCTCGTTTTTCAGTCCGTTTGGAGACTTTTGAAAAGTTCGAGAAAAGGTATCTTCCCGCAAAAGATTTTGGATTTCTGATAGTTTCAACATCAAAAGGAATAATGATTCATAATGAGGCAAAAGAAAAGAAAATTGGAGGCAAGCTTTTAGCATATATTTACTAAAAATGGCAGAAAAAAAACAGAATGGGCTGTTAAGCAAAATAAAAATTCCAGATGGAGTTACTGCGACCATTAACGAATCATTACTGACTATCAAGGGCCAAAAAGGAGAAGTTACAAGAAATTTCTTCTCTCCGCTTATAAAGCTAAATGTGAAAGATAATATCATAGAACTAAGCTCAAAATCACAAAAAAGAAAATTTAGCAAGGTATTTTACACGATGATGGCTCACATAGAAAACATGATTTGCGGCGTAAAGGATGGTTTTGTGTACGAGCTTAAAGTCTGCTCAGGGCATTTTCCAATGACACTGAAAAAAGAGAAGGATGAGATTATCATATCCAATTTCCTTGGAGAAAAAATTCCTAGAAAATCAAAAATACTTCCAGGAGTTGAAGTTGAAGTGAAGGGGGATAAGATTACAGTCAAATCACCAGATTTGGAAAAAGCAGGGCAAACTGCAGTAAATATAGAGCGTGCAACAGCAATAAAAAAACGCGATATTCGCGTATTCCAAGATGGCTGTTATATAACATCCAAACCAGGCAGAAAATGAATGAATTACTAAAAATAAGGAATAGGAAAAAGGCAAAAAAGCCGACATTTCTTAAGCAAGGAGCTCATTTGCGAGCAAAACTACATAAAAACTGGAGGAGGCCACGAGGAGGCCACTCTAAATTCAGACTTAAACTAAGAAGCTACAGGAGACAACCTTCAGTTGGCTTTTCATCTCCAAGAGAAGTTAGAGGTCTTACACGAGAAGGCCACAAATTCATACTAATCCACAACATTGGCGATATAGAAGGCGTCACTACACCTGTTATTCTTGCTTCAAACCTTGGATCGAAAAAAAAACTATCGATTATAAAAAAATGTGAAGAAAAGAAAATACAAATACTTAACTTAAAAGATATTAACATATACAAGAAAAAAATTGAAGATTCAATGAAAAAGAAAAAAGACCTTATTAAAAAAAGAAGAGAAAAACGTGACAAGAAAAAAGAAGTCAAACAAGATGCAAAAAAAGAGGCACATCACGAGCATAATCATGAAGAAGAAAAGAAGAAATTAGAGCAAGAGAAGAGAAAAATATTGGAGAAGAAATAACAAAATGGACTTATCAAACAAAAGAAGAATAGCAGCACAAGTAATGAAGTGCGGAGAAAACAGGGTAAAGTTTGATATCTCAAAATTGGACCAAATAAAAGAAGCAATAACAAAATCAGACATTCGCTCACTTGTAAAAAACAATATAATAACAAAAAAGAGAATAATAGGTGTGTCTCACGGCAATCTAAGGCAAAACCTAAAACAAAAAAGAAAGGGAAGAAGAACTGGGCCTGGAAAAAAGAGAGGAACACATAGGGCAAGACTACCAAAAAAGGCAGAATGGGCAGCAAAAATAAGGGCGATAAGAGATTTGTTAAGATTATTAAGAGACAAAAAGGCAATAGACACCAAAACATATCGCACACTTTATAAAAAATCAAAAGGGGGCTTCTTCAGAAGCAGAAGACATGTCAAGCTTTATATTGAAGAGCGAGGTTTATCAAAGAAAAAATGAAAAAGTTTATCAGACGTGGAATTCCTTACAAGAGGAAGCTACAAGGGAAGACAGATTACTTAAAAAGGCTCAGCTTGATAAAATCTGGCAGACTAAGGCTCGTTATAAGGCGCTCTCTTAAGAATATTATCATACAGTTCATAGAATTTAACCCTGATGGAGACAAGATAATATCCTCTAGCTCATCAAAGGAGCTAGCAAAAACCTACAACATTAAGGGCTCTTTAAAAAATACACCTTCAGCGTACCTAATAGGACTGTTAGCTGGAAAAAAAGCCATAAAATTAAAAATAAAAGAAGTTGTTCCTGATTTAGGAATAAGAAAGCCACACACAGGAGGCGCAATATTTGCCGCACTCAAGGGTGTCATTGACGCAGGAGTAATTGTTCCACATGAAAAAGTCTCAAAGGAAGAATCTGTATTTCCAAATGAAGGCAGAATAAATGGAGAGCATATTAAAATAAAACAGGATTATGCTGGGATAAAAGCAAAAATATTGAAATAAAATGACAGAAACTAAATTGGCAGATGTTATAGCAGAAGTTCCAAAGAAAGAAGACGATGTTCCTAAAGGCGTTGGAAGAGAAAGGGCATTTGATACTGAAAACTGGAAACCAGTTACAAGAGTTGGAAAACTAGTAAAGGCAAAAAAAATAATCAGCATAAGCGAGCTGCTTGACAAGGGTGTTGCAATTCTTGAAGCAGAGATTGTTGATGCATTGATTCCAAACTTAAAGTCTGATTTAATCTTAATTGGCCAATCTAAAGGAAAGTTTGGAGGTGGAAAAAGAAGCATTTGGCGTCAAACACAAAAAAAAACAAATGAAGGAAACAAGCCTAAATTTTCCGCTCTTGCAGTAGTAGGAAATTCTGATGGTTATGTCGGCATCGGACTAGGAAAAGCAAGGGAAACTGTTCCAGCAAGAGAAAAAGCAACAAGACAAGCAAAAATAAACATTATAAAAATAAGGCGGGGCTGCGGTTCCTGGGAATCTGCAGTGCCAAAGCCAACTTCAATACCTTTTACAGTTGAAGGCAAATGCGGTTCAGTAAAAGTAAAGCTCATACCGGCTCCACAGGGGACAGGATTAGTCATAGAAAAAGAATGCAGGAAGGTATTGGCCATGGCTGGAATAGGAGATGTTTATTCAATGACATATGGGCACACAGGGACAAAGCTCAACTTGATAACAGCATGCTTTAATGCCTTAAAAAAATTATCAACAATGAAGGTAAACGGAGAGCATCACAAGCAGTTGGGCATTGTGGAAGGCTCTAGGTTGTAACATGGTAGAAAAATGCAGGATAGCTGTAATACGGATTAAAGGCAAGCCTGGAATGAAAAAAGAAATCAGGTCTACTTTTGAAAAGTTGAGATTATACAACAAGAACACCTGCGTGATTATACCCAATACGCCTTCATATATCGGTATGCTTGATAAAATAAAACATGCATCTACTTGGGGAGAATTAGATGAAAAGACTTGCGCTGAATTATTTGCAAAAAGAGCAAAGCTCCCTGGAAACAAAAAGCTGACTGATGAATACATGAAGGAAAAACTAAAAACAGACATAAAAACATTTGCAAAAGATTTCATGACATTCAAAAAAGAGATAAATGAAGTTCCAGGCATGAAGAATTTCTTCAAGCTTCAGCCTCCAAGACAAGGCTTTGAGAGAAAAGGAATAAAGACACCATTTTCACAAGGCGGTGTCCTTGGGTACAGGAAAGAAAAAATAAATGATATTATATTGAGGATGCTTTAATATGACTGCAAAACACAAGAGAAAATCAAGAAGGTATCGCGGAAGCAATACGCATG
>CAYIYF010000017.1:0-10747 GCA_964367575.1 Candidatus Woesearchaeota archaeon
AAGCTGCTAACATGAAGATAAGACAAAAGCTGGATATGAAACTCATTGGCTACCTTTCTACATTTGAGAAGATAACAAACACAAACGCAGTTGATTTTTTAGAGAATAAAGGACAATTATTGTTTTTGATAAAGGAAAATTCAGTAAAAAAGGCTGTTGGAAGAGGCGGCGCAAATATCAGGAAGCTTTCCAACATGCTGAAAAGAAAAGTCAAGGTCATAGAGCTGGCAAAAGACCCGAAAGACTTCCTTTTAAGTTTGATTTATCCGATAAAACCATTGTCCATTGAGGAAAAGAATGATTTTCTTGCAGTAAAATTAAACTCAACAGAAGAAAAAGCAAGAGTGATTGGCCGTGGATCTTCAAATATCGAGTTCATTAATTCTCTGCTGGAAAGGCATTATCATATCAAATTAAGGCTTGCATGAAAAGCCACCAAAATCTTTAAAAACGCCAATAATGGCATTCATTCATGTCAGGTAAAGCACGAGGATTAGGAGCCGGAAATAAGCTTGCAGCTAGAAGGCGTGAATTCAAATGGCATCAGCCATTATACAAAAGAAAAAGGCTCGGCCTATACTTAAAGTCTAATCCATTAGGAAAATCATCGCAGGCAAAGGGGATTGTTCTTGAAAAACGTCAAGTTGAAGCAAAACAGCCGTGTTCTGGAATGAGAAAAACTGTTGTAGTTCAGTTAACAAAAAATGGAAAAAAAATAGGAGTATTCGCTCCTGGAAATGAAGCTATTAAAAAAATAGACGAACATGATGAGGTAATTGTTGAATGTATCGGTGGCTCTCGTGGACGTTCAAAAGGAGACTTGCCTGGAATAAGATGGCAAGTAATAAAAGTGAATGATCAATCTCTCGACGCATTATTAAAAGGTAGAATTGAAAAGGGAAGAAGATGAAGCTGTTCAATTTATGGGGAACTCAAGATGTTACATTATCAGATTTTTCCCTAAAAAATATGATTAATCTTCAGCCACAGATAATTTCTAAATCGCAGGGAAGGAATGCTTCACAAAGATTCTATAGAAATAAAAATAATATTGTTGAACGCCTTATAACAAGACTTATGGTTCCTGGTCACAGAGGAAAGAAACATCTAAGGTCATCTGGAAGTTGCTCTGGAAAATACTTAACGTGCACAAAAATTTTAATAGAAAGTTTTAAGATTATAGAAAAGAAAATGCAGACAAATCCAATTCAGGTTCTTGTCAGGGCAATTGAAAATGCAGCTCCACGTGAGGAAATAACAACTGTTGAGTATGGTGGTGCTCGTTATCCGCAAGCAGTAGATTGCTCACCTCAAAGGCGTGTGGACATAACGCTAAGATTCATGGTTCAGGGAGCCTATCAAAAATCATTTGGGAAAAAAATAAAGATGCATGAAGCATTGGCAGAAGAGATCATGGCAGCATTTAATACTGACCAGAAAAGTGCAGCTATTTCAAAAAAATTGGAAATGGAAAGAATGGCTGATGCTGCACGTTAAGGCGCTTATATAATACAACTAAACTCTTTTCTGTCAAAATAAAAACAGTTGAGGATATTTAAAAATTCTTATAGTTGTAATTAAGGAATTATAATAGGAACTGCATGAGACACTGTAATTGTTCCATCATTCTTATATGTAAGAAGGCTGAAGTATATCTTTATTCCTGAGTATAAGGGATTTTTTGGAATAACTACTGAAGCAGATGCATGCCCATTGTTATCTAGGAAACCAATGCTAGGCACGATAAAGTTACCCTGAACACTCTTGATGGTGTAATCTAACATAAGATCATGTTGTTGGTATAGTGTTTTCCCATTAGGTAATAAAATGGCAGGATTCTTGTCAAATGAAGCGACTAATTGGTATTGTTTATGTTTGTCAATAATGTCCCTTATATCAATTGAGTATTGTGTCTCTGTTGGTGTCTGTTGTTCTAATGTAATTGCTATATAACTTGGATTTATTAATGGAAGTAAATCCTGGCTTGCTGACGGTCCTGATATTGTGTATGGTGTATCCCAATATCCATCTTGAGTTATATCTGTGTCCTGATAATTACTCCAATAATTTCCCCCTGTACTTTGTTGTGAAAACATAGAGCTTGTTGAAGAATCATATGCTCCTGAATTAATGAAATTGTTATTTATTATCAAATTGTTTTGTGCATAGAGTGTTACTCCATAACTTACATCAGAGAATGTGTTGCCTTTTACTGTTAAACCTGTATTGCTAGGTGAACCAGCATAGATAGCTGAATGCAAATCCTTAAAGTTACAGTTTTCAATAGTAACGCCATTTCCTGTAACATGCATCATCGTAGTCAACGGGGTATCATCAATAAACAATGTGCCATCACAAGTAACAGTAATGCCATTTGCATTGATATTGATATTATTAACAGCATATGTCCCAGGACAAAGTAATATATTTTCTATGATGATCATATCACTTGTTGGTGCAGTGCATGTAATTGGTGGAATAGTGAAGGATATTACAGCATCATTAGTGTTGGCATTTCCAAAAGTGTCTTGGCATTTTACATAGTAATTATAGGCTCCATCTGTCAACCCTGTTATCTGCTGCAAATGAGTTGTCCCTCCTGTGGTTGCGAATGTGTTTGTCATTGATGCATAGCTTGTTCCAGATGTTGTGGAATACTTGCAGGTAGCTTGCTCGTTCGTGTCGACCGATAATATCACTTCTGTTGTTCCGGCTGGTAATGTTCCAGTTGGCTGCCCATTTGATATTACTGGAGGTATTGTATCGCCAATAATAATTTCAGAAGCTGTTTGCTGTATAATTGTAAACACATTACCATCATAATGAACAATTGCATTCAGCAATAATGTCTTACCAGAGATAACGCTAGTAACGATCCAATTAAAGATGTAATTTCCAACTTGGCAGAATGGGGAACCTTGCAAAATATCAGGATGCGATTTAATGGGAGTAGTACAATCAATGAGAAAAGCACCTTGGTCAGGAAAAGGAGTAGTAAAACCACCACTGCCATCATCTAAAACACCAGTAACAACAGTAGCATCAGGAAGAGTAATCGTTAAATCATCAGCCATAAAATGAGACATGGAAAAAGAGCCGCTGCCATAGAGATCATTAAGAAGACCAATAACAATAGCATCACCAACAACACTTTCATCACCAGAACTTATAGCAACCTTCAATTCAAGAGGCTCTTCCCAAAAAGAAACTGGTGTAGTAAGCGGGGCATAATCTGGATAAATGATTGGCGAAAAAAAGTCTGCTTGAAAAGGATTAAACCCATGATAGTAAACTTTAATTAAGTTCTCAAGTAATGTAGAACCATCAACCACCGATGATTGAAATCGATAACGGCAATACAAACAATTCTCAAGGAAATAAAAAGTACCTTCTTTTTTGTGTGTGAAAAATGTATAAAAGCTATGCCACCAGTAAACTGGGGAATATGGCGTAAGCCCAAAATGAGATTCCCATAAGCTAGAATCAAACGCATCAGCATTAACATTCAACGGAACACTCTTAATATCCACTGGATTAATAGGATTATTTAATGAAGTGAATGGATAGGAGAAATCAGCTCCTAATGCCATGATGTCTTGGGCAAATTCAAAGCCTCCTGCAGAAGTTGGAATGTTTAATGTATTCACAGTAAAAAGATAGTCATTAAACAAAAGAGGGGTATCAACATCTAAAAAGACACGAAGAGAATGAGTGTCATCAATATTGGCATCTTGAACTGAATGAAAATTGCTACTTGTCATATAAACCAACGGATTTGATGAAAGAAGCCAATAAACAATTGTATTATATGTATTCATCCCATAGGCATTAAGAATTGTCTGCATGCCTGTTTGCACTTCAGTTGTTTGGCTATAATCTAAAACAATATTATTGTTTTGAGTAAGGTCTATCTTGCGCATAAAATTATATGAGTCTATATTTATCCAGGGATTATACGGGTAGGCATCCATTGCTTCAGCCCATAAATCAAAAGTAGAAAAAGGCATTTTAAGGTTATAAACAAAAGTATTTTGCGTAGGGGCGCTTATAGACTGACTTGTAAACCCTGAAAATTTACCATCTGGTTCACGAAATTGCCAAGCAGTAAACACAGAGTTTTTATTAGCTAATGGATTAGTGACAAACGTAAGAGTCATATCATAATATTTCCCAAATCCAAGAGGAATAGTAATAGTTGGAGGTTGTGACCCTCCTACAGCACAATCTGAACATGTTGAAGGATTTTCTCCTGCAAGAATGTTGGCAGTAACAGGGTTTTGTGTAGCACTATTAAGAAAAATATCAACACCATTAATATTCAAAGTTTCTCCTAAAGGCGCCCAGTTGAAGACACCATCAACATAAATACCAGCATGAAGTACTCCTGGATTAGATGGGCAACAAGTATCGCTAACAGAATTAAGTTCAATAGTATGTTGCTGGCCGAATAAAGTAAAAGCTACAGGATTCATTTGTGTGAGACTAAGCTGAACATTATCACAAACTAAATTACCACAACTCCCAACAATGATACAATCTTCTGAGCATGTTGCAGTAGTTTCCCCTAAAACAGCAGAGCAAGTGCCATCACCGCAATATCCAGGATCTGTACCGCATCCTTGGAATACATCATAATTTACCTTGCCAGAGTAAGTGCCAAAGTCAAGTGTATTAACAGCGAATGAAAGAGTTTGTGACGCCGTTTGTCCAGGACTAAGACAAAGTTGAGGTAAACCTGGAAGAGTGAATATATCACCAGTATCAACATTTTTAATCTCAACATTTTTAATTTTCACGCCATAAGGTGTAGATTTAACATTCTCAAAGGCAATATTTTTTGATAATGTTGCAGTAGTAGACACATCAAACAAATCAAATGAAATAGGATTCGGATCAGCAAGAACAGGCAAATTGGATGCTTTCACAACATTCAACCTGCCGCCACCTTGGCGATAAATATCAAGTCCGACATCAACGGCGCCAGAAATAAGGGAAGATTTAACTTGTTGATGTGTATAAGAGGGATTTTGTTGTAATATCAACGCTGCAGCGCCGGCGACATGTGGTGTAGCCATTGAAGTTCCAGTCAATAAAATATGATCATTATTAAAGCAGGCGCCATTGCCTGAAAAGTCATCGAATTGCGCAGCACAAATAGCCACCCCTGGCGCTGTTAAATCTGGTTTCACTAAAAATCTATTTTGTTCAATAAAAGGCCCTCGTGAAGAATAAAAATAAGGATTATCATTTTTATCAGTTCCGCCAACGGTAATCACACTCTCTACACAACCTGGATCAGACATCGATTGGTAACCAGGTCCTAAATTTCCTGCAGGAAAAACAACAACCGACCCAACCTGGGTCATCGCATCAGCGGCAACATTCCAATCATCATTCAAAGATCCGCAAACTCCCCCAATAATAGGTGCAATCACATCAGGGGCATCAGAAAAATCCAAGTCACCATTAGGATCAATAGCATATACAAATGCATCTTGAACATCTGTCCAATAACCAAAATTTTCCGGGCCCAATACTCTATACGCAAGGATAGTAGCACCAGGAGCAACGCCTTTCAAAACACCATTCCCAGCAGCAATGGAAGATGTATGTGTTCCATGACCATACTCATCCATAGGATCTAAATCATCATCCCAAAAATCATAGCCTCCAGGAACCTTTGCACAAGTTCCAGATAAAAATTGGGCTTGTGTACAACTGCCAAAATCAGGATGAGTATAATCAATGCCAGAATCAACCATTGCAATTGTAATGCCTTGTCCAGTAATGCCTAAATTATGATAATAATCTGCCTGCACAAGGCTAACACTGTCCATTAGTTGGCCATACACTTTATTGTTAGGAGAAAAACTAACTATATCATCAACATTATCAGCAATACGTTGAGCTTCATCATAAGAAACTTCTAAAGCAAGGCCATTAAATGTAGTATAATACTCGCTAATAATTTTTGGATCACGCAAAAGAACATTTCTAATCTCTTGCTTCACCAAGTTATGTTTATTAACTAAGTCATTTTTATAATTAAGAAGAATAGAAGGTTTAATGCTATCTTCATCAAAAGAACTTCTATAGTGTATGACTGAATTGTCCTTCAACATAAAGATATAACCATAAGGCTCATCTTCATCTAATGCTCGACCTTCAAAAGGTAACCACGACGATTTATCAAACTCCTGAAAACCAACATTTTGTGCAGAAAAAAATATTGACTCATGACCTTGAGGACTGTCTTGTAAAGCCACATTTGAAGTTCCAGTGATTAATTGTAGATTAACAACCTGTCCTGTTAAATGGCTGCGAGAATTAACTAAAAGAACAACACCAATAATAATTAATAGACTCCATATATACCTCTTTTGCATAAAAATAAAGATAATTAGGCATATTTAAACATACCTATAAAATATGAAAATACTAACTTTTAAGAATATTTATTAGGCTATTTTTTTCCCATTTTTTTCTTTGTAATCCAAAGAACCAACAGCAATTCTATTCCCACTACAACAACTCTCATCACTTTTGACATATTGCTAAAGTATCTTCCAGTGCTGTAAACTAACAAAAGTATTCCTGAAAACATAAATCCGCTTCCAATGACTTCCATGCCGTAAAGCAAGCCAAACAATAAAGCAACAACCGCTATTGGAGAGATTATAAAGAAAATATTCCTATTATACATTTCATTCGCATCATTAAAATCTCTGTTACAGAAGTTGCATTTGCTATAAACCTGGCATCCTTTTGTATCATAATCAAATTCAGCATAGCCTTTATCATTTTCACAAGCCCTTACTTCATCTTGATAAACAAAGTAAGGATCAGAGCATTGTGTTGTATTGATTCCAAATTTATCAGGATAAGCCCTTGTAGCATAATTATCACAAAAATCTTCATATTTAGGAGCAGAATAGACTGCATCAACAAGTAATCCAACAAAAAGTGCTACCATGACAGCAATGGCCAATGCCATCAATAGCTCTTTTGTTTTCATGATATGAACATTGTTCAATAGCTTATATGCTTTACTATGATGCTTCTCTTTATTCTTTCTAAACAAAAAGTGAGAAAACTTTATAAATCGTTTTTTCGCGTTTTAAAGCATGGCTAAAGATTTAGCGTCAAACGTAAAAGAATTAATGAGAAATCCAACGCATATCAGAAATATTGCTATCTGTGCGCATATATTGAATTTACAATAAGTAATTCAAGTGCTGAGATCACGGAAAAACAACATTCTCCGATAATTTATTACTTGGAGCAGGAATGCTCGCAGAAGAGCATGCAGGCAAGCAGTTGGCACTGGATTTCCACGCAGATGAAATAGAAAGAGGAATCACAATCGATGCTGCAAGTGTATCAATGATTCACACAGTTAATGGAGAGCCACATTTAATCAATCTAATTGACACGCCGGGGCACGTTGATTTTGGTGGGGATGTTACTCGTGCCATGAGAGCAGTAGATGGTTGCATTGTATTATGTGATGCAGTTGAAGGTATTATGCCACAAACAGAAACCGTATTACGTCAAGCGCTAAGAGAACATGTTAAACCAATTTTATTCATCAACAAGGTAGACCGTTTAATTCGTGAAGTAAAACTAACACCAGAAGCAATGCAGGAAAGATTCATCAAGATTATTGCTGCAGTAAACACATTAATTGAGAGGCTTATTCCAGAACAGCACAAGGGAAAATGGGCCGTCTCTGTACAAGATGGTTCAGTATGCTTTGGATCAGCTTTTCACAAATGGGCAATGAGCATTGATTACATGAAAAGCAAAAATCTCTCATTCAAAGATGTCATTGAACATTATAAAGATTCTAATGATGAAAACAAGTACAAAGAGCTGGCTAAAAAAGCTCCTCTTCATGAAGTTGTTCTTGGTGCTGTTGTAAAGCATCTCCCAAACCCGGTGCAGGCTCAAAAATATAGAATACCAAACATCTGGCACGGCGATATAGAATCTCCAGAAGGAAAAGCAATTTTGAATTGCGATCCAAATGGTGAGCCGACATTTGTCTGTACTAAGATAGTCATCGATCCGCATATGGGGGAAGTTGCAGCAGGCAGAATGTTCTCTGGCTCATTTAAGCCTGGAGAAGAAGTTTATTTAAACGGTGCAAAAAAAAGTGTAAGAATTCAGCAGGTCTCAATTTACAAGGGAGCGCAAAGACTTCAAATGGAAGAGGTTATTGGTGGAAATATAGTAGGAATATCAGGATTAAGGGGTATCTTCTCTGGAGAAACAGTATCAAAAAATCCAATTGAGCCATTCGAATCAATCACGCATATTTTCGAGCCGGTTGTCACAAAATCAATAGAAGCAGAAAAATCAGCAGACCTTCTGAAGTTGATTGAAGTTCTGAGAAAAGTTTCAAAAGAAGATCCGTCAATCAAAGTAGAAATTGATGAAAAGACAGGCGAGAATTTGATACATGGTATGGGAGAATTACATTTGGAAGTAATTGAGAACAGGATAAGAACAGAAAAAGGCGTTAATGTTAAGACTTCCCCTCCAATTGTTATTTACCGTGAATCAATATCAAGAGCTTCTCCAGAAGTCGAAGGAAAATCTCCAAACAAGCACAACAAGTTCTACTTCATGGTTGAGCCACTTGATGATGCATTTGTGAAGGCATTAAAAGAAGGAATAATCCAGGAAGGCCGCGTCAAGAAAACAGATAAAGTTCTTTACCAAAAACTAGAGCAGATTGGAATTCCAGTAAAAGAAGGGAAAAAAATACGAGGCGTTTGCAATGGGAATATTTTGATGGACGGAACCCGTGGTATTGTGCATATTGGCGAAGTGCAAGAACTTGTAAATGAAGGTTTCGAGCAGGTTATGAAACAAGGACCATTGGCAAAAGAGCCAAGCATCAACATGAAAGTAACGCTTCTTGACACAAAATTGCACGAAGACGCTATTCACAGAGGTCCTGCACAAGTTCTCCCTGCAGTCCGTATGGCTATAAAAGAAGGAATGCTTCAGGCAAGTCCAGTTATCTTTGAACCAATGCAGATAATTCAAATTGATGCCCCTCATGAAAGTATGGGTGAACTATCTGGCCTGATATCAAATAAAAGAGGGCAGTTACTTGAGATGGATCAACAGGGAGAGCAGATTGTGCTAAAAGCAAAACTGCCAGTGAACGAAATGTTTGGTCTAAGTAATGAAATACGTTCACTGACTTCTGGTCGTGGAAATTTCTTCTTGATTGATCAAAATTACGAAAAGCTTCCTCGTGAACTACAGGACAAAGTTATCAACTCAATAAGACAGAGAAAAGGATTAAAATCTGAAGACCTGAAAGAAGAAGGAACTGAAGAGTAATTATTTAATTTTCTCGTATACTAAATCAAAAAATTAGGATGTACCAGTGAAAATATTTAGCTTACTTCGCCGACTGCTGCTCTGGCATCAACCAATCCCCAATTGCCATAGCAATTATCAGGAGGTATGTAATTTCCAATGCCTAGGCCTTTTACAGAAGTATCGCCAGTATTCTCTAAAATATTTCTTATTTCAAAAGCATTTATATCAATATATGAGTATTTAAACTTGTTATGGCTTGGCGTGCACTCTTGCAATGGAACATTGCCCTCGCACACGTGTATGACAAACCCATTTTTCGCTGCTTGTGATTTTATCAGTGCGACAACTCCAGCTACGTTTGCTGCTGCTGCAGAAGTTCCTCTCACAGCTTTCAAATATAAGGGATTATTAGTTGTATGTGTGGTAATCTTATATCCTGGTGCAACCAAATCTAAAAGAACATTTTCACATGCTGTAAGACACATGGCTTGTCTAGACAAAGCTCCATTCTCACTGTCAAAGCAAGGAGTATAAACTTGTTCACCAGGCCAATTCTCTCCAACACCATTATTATCATAGACTGCACCAACAGAAATAGTGCCCGGAATAGCTGCCAATTTATTCACTCCAGTTTTTTGGTCTTGTAATTGTTGAGAAAGTTCATTTAGAGGCACGCAACTTATTGAACCAGTAGGACACTCAAAAGCAGCATAAGTGTTGCCTGCAGGAGCAATGAATATGGAGATTTGCGGATTAAAATTCGGGCTGGATCCATCTGAATTTATCTTGCCCGGCAGTGCATTTGCTTTGTAATCTACAAGTTTTTGGATAGATTTTATATTTCCTTTTCCCTTCAAGGCCCCATTAAGAGGATCATCTCGCACTAGTGCATAATTAGTTGTTCCATTCTTGTTTTTCAAAAATGCAAAGCCAGTATAGACCACATCAGCTTTCCTGCCTTCCTTGTTATTTCCAAAACAATATTTCAACCCTTTTTTCAGCTGGCCTTTAGTCGGAGTGTTTTCGTCAATCCTGACCATCATAAGGTTTACATCTGGAGCTACAGAAGGACCATATTCTATTTTTGAAGCTATTATTTCTGTGACAGCTGATCCATGCCCATTTTCTACAACACCAGCACTAACATGGCACAAATTACCAAAGTTCCCCTTGCAGTTGGGATCTGCCTGCTTAATCTTTTGCATTGTTTTTTTACTTCCAAATACTGCGGCATGCACAAAAGTTTTTCCTTTATGCTGATACTCCAACAATGGAGGAATAGCCTCTGTAAATAGCAATCCAGAATCAACAATACAAACAGTTACATCCTCTCCTGTAATCCCCAATCCACCAGAGCCAACATCCTGCTGCACTTGATCAACTTTCATCATCGGATTTGTTTCTGCCA
>CAYIYF010000018.1:0-9998 GCA_964367575.1 Candidatus Woesearchaeota archaeon
GTGACACGCGGAATTCCAGGGCGTGACAAGGCAATAGGCGGGGGCTTTATGGATGGTTCTGTGAATCTTGTTGCTGGGAATGCCGGAAGCGGCAAGACGACATTTGCAATGCAGTTCTTAATCAATGGTCTAAAGAATGGTGAAAGCGGCATTTTTATCTCGTTTGAAGAAACAAAAAAGAAGTTATTTGATGATTTCATTGAATATGGCTGGAATCTTGATGAGTATGAACGATCCGGACAATTAATGATTCTTGAGTACACTCCAGAGCAAGTTAGAAGACATGTTGTTGAAGGTGGAGGTACAATTGATGTTTTAGTTGCACAAATGAAAGCAAAAAGAATTGTAATCGATTCAATAACATCATTTACCATGCTATTCAAGAATGATTTAGGAAAAAGAGAATCTGCACTCGCATTATTTGATTTATTCAGAAGATGGGGGTGTACTGCTGTTTTAACAAGCAACGCAACAAAAGTTGATGCTGACGAGATCGAAGCTGAACTTGATTTTGAGGCTGACAGTATAACTGTTCTCCATCATTTTAAAAGGAAAGGTATTAGGGAAAGAGCATTGGAAGTTTTGAAAATGCGTGGAACAAAAACTCCTGAAAAAACAATGAAAATGGAAATTGGGGATCACGGGATGATTGTTGACCCCAACAAAGTTGTTTCTATTTAGAGTTTGTTATTTTGCAGTCTATACAAAACTATATAAACTTTAATCTTTCTTAGAAGAACAAGGGGGTTGATTAGCATAACTAAACGCATACTGTTTGTGATATTCTTTACTCTCTTGCTTGCGATATCAGCCAATGCTTCTGAAGTTTCTTATGGTTCAAATTATGATTCTTCCTGCGCTGAAGACACCTGCATAACGAATATTTATTCTTACCAAAAGTACTATCAAGAGAACTCTGAATGGAAGCAGATAGACGAGAGCTTTGGAACTGAAAACTGCGGAGTATATGATTACTGCGCTGACGGGAATATACATCAGTTCTATCTATCAGGAGACTCCCTTGCACCACAGTATACTGTTGGAGAAAAAGCAATAACATTTGGATTAAATTCATTGCTTGGCTCTTCTAATTTCTCATATAATTTAATAATTCAGGACAATATTGCCACCTACAAGGATGTTATTCCGGGGATAGACCTTGAATATGTTTATTTGCCAGGAGAAGTAAAAGAGACAATTATTATTTGGAGCAAGGACGTTATTGACTTGCTTAGCCAAGGCCAGGCAAATGCAAAAATCTCTTTTGCTGCCGATGATGCCTATTCCTATGAGGAAACATCAAATGGGCTGGAAGTTTCAGAAAATGACGATATTATGGGAAAAATAGAGCAGTTAGTCGTGTATGACAGCAATCTTAACCTTGTTGGTAATTTCTCTTATGCCATTGTCTCTGGAGAAAGCTTTGCGATTGAAGCAGAACTTGACCTTGACAAACTGCAGGGTGATGACATTGCATATCCCATTTACATAGACCCAACATTCACACTTAATGGGACAGCGTACTATGACTTGTATGTTGACCAAACCACGGATCCACCTATAATTTCCTTTACCCAAGTTGATTCAACCCGCCTGGTCTTAGGCTATCAAAAATCATCGAACAGCACTGAAAAGGAAAGAGCAAGAATTGACATTGGCTTTGATATTTTCGGAATTCCAGATGATGCCAAGATAAAATCTGCAAACTTGTCATTCTATGTTACTAGGGCTTCTGATAATAATTTCAACAACAATATTACTCTTTGGCACATGAGTACGAATAACAACACCTTTCAATCCTATGTAGGTTATTGGACTGACATGGGTGATGGTAGTATACTTGGCAGCTACGAACAAACAACCGGGACTGGAACCTATCATAACTTTAATTTGTTCAATGCAACAAGCGACATCACGGCAAACCTGCAGGATAATGTGTGGAATGTTGGCATCCATGTCACCCAAGATACTGGAACTCCATCTCCTGCTAATATACTTAGATGGTTTTATGCCTCTTCGACTGACTCAAACCAGAGCAGAAGGCCACGCTTCACTATAGTATACCAATTTAACATCAATGAGACTGATTCTAATGATGCCATAGAACAGGGAATATTCAATGTAGCTCTGAATGCTGTTATTCATGATAATCAACAAGTTTACATACGCCTTGCCAATGGAACTCAGGAATTGGGAAGGTTTGACAGGTTTGCTTTGAATGGAAGTAAAAGATGGGCTTTCAATTACATAACTGGAAGCGAGGAATTCACGAACATGAAGAACGTCACGCCAGTGTTTTACATGCTGGAAATGATTGACATTAATTTCACGCAAGTTGTACAGTCTGTGCAGGAGTTTATCAATGGGACGCTGTAAAAAGATTTTTATTTTAGTAGGGTTAATAGCTTTTCTTAGCCAATTTGTTCTTGTTGAATCAAGGACTATAGAAGGAGATACAGAAAAGATAAATAAAATAGAAAATATTGATGATTCTAATATGCTTGAAGTATTTGATGATATAACAAATATAAAAAATATACAATTTGATTTGTATTCTACTAGGAAATTTGATAAAAACTTTGAAGCAAGTTTTATGTCAAGACCTGGAAATATTGAGCGTTCTTATGATTTTGGTTCATTGCAAATAAGTTCGCGTTATGAGAAAATTGATACTGGTTTTTTTAATGCTAAAAAACAAACAATAAAACAGACTTATTTTATACGAAACCTTATAAATGAAGCTAGAGAAGTGAAAGTTAATATAAAACACGAAATTAACTCTTCTTTGATAAAGTGGAATGGAAAGGAAATTGCGATTACAAATAATCCGATAAATCTCATAAAGAAAAAAAATGAGGAAGGCAATAATTTGCCCTTTATAATCTATTTTGGTGATAACTATTATGATTTCTCAGATGTTTCGAATTTAAGTTATCTTGTTTCTGTGTATAAAAAAGAAAATAAAAATTATATTGATTTACAAATTACTGTGAATGCTGGCGCTTTAGAAGAAATTGTTATAGATCCAGCAATTGGGTGGACAATCAACACAATAAGTAGTTCTGCATCTGGTGCGCATTCAGCATATGCTATTGATATAGACAATGATATTGATATTGATGTTGTTGGCGCTTCTTCTACTAGCAACCAAATAAATTGGTATAAGAATGATGGAAATAACCCTCCAGCATGGACAGCTTATAATGTTTCTGACGATGTAATTACTCCGCGTTCTGTTTTTGCCATTGATATAGATGGTGACAATGATATAGACATAATAAGTGCTTCAGAAGGGGATGACAAAATTGCATGGTATGAAAACAATGGAACAAATTCTTATTGGTTAAGTTATACAATAACAACATCGGCAGATGGGGCTTGGTCAGTTTATGCAACTGATATAGATGGTGATAATGACAATGATATATTAAGTGCGTCTGTTAATGATGACAAGATTGTGTGGTATGAGAACCGTGGAGGTAGTCCGCCAAACTGGACTGCTAGAACGATAAATTCATCAGCCGATTATGCAATTTCAGTTTATGCAACTGATATAGATGGTGACAATGACAGGGACGTGCTTAGTACTTCACTGTTTGATGACAAAATTGCATGGTATGAAAATGATGGAAGCAATCCTCCAGGATGGACTGCCAAAGTTATTGCAAATCAATTTGATCCAAAATCTGTCTTTGCTATCGATATAAACAATGACAATGATATTGATGTTGTAGCTTCAGGCGGAAGCGTTTTTGGATTTGGTAATGTCGAATGGTATGAAAATGATGGTGGATTGCCTCCGAATTGGACAACTCACAGTATCGGCAGTCCTGGCGGAGTAAGCTCAGTTTATGCTGATGACTTAGATGGGGATGGAGACATCGATGTTATGTCTACAGGAGCGAATGGTGGATCTTCTGATATAATAAATTGGTATGAAAACAGTGGAGGATCTTCACCAAGCTGGGTTCAAAGGAATATTGTTCAGGCAGATAATGACCCGATATCAATCTTTTCTGAGGATATAGATGGAGATAATGATAGGGATATTGTGGTATCTATTTTTTCACCTGGTAATATTCAATGGATAGAGAATAATAAAATTGCTGAAATATTAAGCATATTACCCATGCAAGTAGTTGAGAACGTTGACTTGGTGAAACACAAGAATACATTGGTTAGGTCAAAAATTCGTGGATTTAATGCAACAGCCACTGTAACGCTTTTTTTTAATAACACTGAGAAGAACTCCACTGTTGTAACATTTAATGGTGATGAAACAAAAACTGTGGATTTATATTTCTCTCCTGATTTATCTGGTCAACTCGGAGGTTATCAGATAAAAATACACACCAATGTTTCTGGAGGAGATACAATAAATAAAATTGTTTTGAAAAAAGTTGTTGAAACTAAAGATTTAAGTTTATTTTTTGTACCAGTAAATGATGTTGATTTTGTTGCAGCTACAAATAATAACATGAATTTTATAGAAAAAGTATATCCTATTAGAGATGGTGGGATCCAAAAATTTGATGGAATAAAAGTTAATTCTAATATCCCATCTTCTCAACAAGACGAAACTCTTTTAGATCTAAGATTTAAAATACTTGGAGAGTCTTTCTTAGCAAAATTGTTTACTGATAAAAAATTTATCAATGCTGTTGGTATTGTTCCAGATGACTATCTTGACAATTTAGGAGCCACAGGGATAAATTTTGGTGGAAGAGGATTTTCTGATGTGGTCTTAATAGAGGAATCTCAAATAAAGACAACAGCGCATGAAATAGCACACACTCTTGAGTTATGTGATGAGTATAATGGGGCATTATGGACTCAACAAAATAACATAAAAACATGCCCAAATGGAGATTTAGATAATAATGGCACTATTGATGATATTTGCGTCACAAACGGAGGATGTTTAACTAATACATTGCCCCCTTTATTTTCAGATTATGACAATATTAGTGAAAACACAGTTCTAAGAAATTTTATGGGTGGTTCTGACAGCTCTCCTATAGAATCTTGGATAAGTAACAATTCTTATAAACCTCTTCTATCAAGATTGGATATAAACTCTAATTTTACTTTGCCATCTCTTCAGTATATCCCTTTCTTAGGAGAATATATTGTTTTAAAGGGCATGTTAACTGTGTCTAATTCTTTTGAAATTACACCCTACTATGAGTTAGAGAATGGCTTTATTACTAACAGTAGTTTATTTTCTGGGGGTTATTCTTTTGAAGTATTAGATAGTAGTAACCAACTAATTTCAAATATAAGTTTTAATCCATTATTTTCATATTTTTCCGAAAATGGAACAATTGTTAATGTTAACAAAACAATTCTAATATTCGCACTTCCTATAAATGAGAATGTATCAAAAGTTAGATTAAAAAATGGAACGTTTCTTATTAATGAACTAAACAAAACATCAAATACTCCCTTTATTCAATTTAATACCTCATTTCAAGACTTTATTCTTTATGGATTAAAAAATATCGCTTGGCAGGCTTCAGACTTAGATAATGATACGCTTTCATATGCCCTACTCTTAAACAAGGCAATAGGCATAAACAAGACACTAGCATTTGACCTGAATCAAACAAATTTTACTTTTAACTTTTCAACAGTTCAAGAAGGAAAAGATTACTCAATTACTTTATTGGCTACTGATGGTTTTAATACAAACAGCATAGAGAGCAAAACATTTTGTGTAGATAGTAGCAATTTATCAATCTGTGGTTTGAAATTGCTTAATGCTAATCAAATAGAAGCCATATTTGAATTTAATATTGCAAACAAGGCAAATCAGCCTCTTAATAATATCAATTGGACGCTAAACACAGGAGAGACTCTAATAAACAGCGATAAACTATTCAATTTAACAAGTGAAGAGGATATTTTTGTCTATGTTAAATATAACTACTCTATAAATGGTAACCACACAATAACAGCCATAGTAACTGTAGATGGTGCCTTTGATAGTCAAAGCATCCAGGTGACAATTTAGGAGAAAATTAATGTGAAACTCAATAATAAAAAAGATATAATGATATTTTTTTTAATTTTTATTTTAATGAATGGTTGTACACAAACTGCGTATCAGTTTAAAGGAGGTGAATTGGAAAATTATCTTGATAAATTGTCTGAAGAAACCTTTTATTGTAAAACAGTAAACGATTGCGCTGAGGTGTACATAGAATGCAATAACTTTAGGGCCATTAATAAAAATTACTTTACTTTTGAAGTAAACTCAACTTATGAATGCTATTATTTAATAGAAGCATGTTCCCATTATTTAGATTGTGAAAATAATAGATGTGTTGTTAAATATAACTGTCAATAAAAATGATAAACACAAAAAGTGTACGCATATTGGTTATTATAATGTTTTGTCTTTTTATGATATCTTGTAGCACAAACAAAATTCAGTATAATAACTATTTTTGTTCAAAAAAATTAATAGAAACCTGTGAAAAATTAAATCAGGAAGAATGCTCTGCTAATCCTCAATGTATTCCTGTTGGTGAAGCTTGGTGGACTGAAGGGGAAAGCGAAGGTTCATGGTTCTATTATTTCAAAGAATGTAGTGTTAGAACAGAAAAATATGCAAATTGCGAATTTATTGACATAAGAGAGGATGAATTTGCTCGTGCTTGTAAGTAAATAAAATACTTTGTATTCAACAAAGCTTAAATATGCAAAAATCGTTGTCAAGAACCAGCAACCAATTCCTGTTAAATTAGAGCCTGTTGTTAATGGTGAAGGCTGCATGGGGTTATAATTTGTAATCTTAATAAAATAAAAAGAAGAGGAAGTAATCACTATCTAAAAGCAATCTCCTCTGCATCATCATTGGATAGAAATTCCTCTTCTTTTATGCCATCAATTATATAATAGACATGCTTGTCAATTATCTTGAATTTAGTTTCAAGAGAATAAATGAAATCTTCAAGCTCCTTCATGTCCCTGAACAATACTTCAAACATGAAGTCATACCCATTGTTGATCCTGTAAGCAGAATTGATGTTTCTGTGATTTTTTAAGACTAACTTTAGATCTTCACGGTCTTCTCTGTCAACCTTTATGGCAACTTTTGCACGGCTGTTAAAACCTAACATCTGAAAATCGATAAGAGAAGTGTTTTTCTTTATCAATCCACCTTTATGCAGCTTTAGCCTGTCAAATATAGTTGAAACAGGAACCCCTGTAAGCTTTGACAGCCTTGTCAGCATCTCCCTTGAATCCCGCCTCAAGTAAGAGATAATCTGTATGTCTTTTCTTGTTATCTTCAATTCAACCACCTCCATGGTTATTTCGAGCTGATTGAAAGGTTTCCGAGAAAGGATATAGAATTTCTGATTAAATTATAATAATTGTTATAATATTATAATTTTTAGAAATATTTATATATTACTGTTTATATGAAACTATATGGGCAACAGAAAGGTAGCACGGATAGGTCCAAGCACATTAATGATAAGTCTGCCCAGCAAGTGGGTAAAAGAATTTGGAGTGAAAAAAGGGGATGAAGTTACTGTTTCTGCTAATGGAAGGAATTTAATCATAAGCACATCAAAATTAAAGAAAAATGAGGCTTTAAAGATTGATCTTGAAGGATTAAATGCACACCTGATAAGATACATAATTTATGCAGCATATAGAATTGGTGCAGATGAAATAGAGCTTGTTTTTGATAAAGATAAAGTTGTTGACAAGAAAAAAAATGAAAACGTTCTTGTGTTTGATGTCATAAATTCTGTAGTTGAAAACTTAAATGGTTTTGAGGTCATTGCACAAAGAGAAAACTATGTAAGCATAAAAGAGGTTTCAACTGTAAACATTGAAGAGTTTATGAATACCCTAATGAGAATATTCATCACCCTAGTAAATACCTCAAGCGATATGGCAAATGCCATCGAGAATAAAAACAAGATGCTGCTTGAAAGAATAAGGAGTCTATCAGACAAAAAAATAAACAGGCTGTGTGATTTTTGCCATAGAATAATCAATAAGGGAGGCATAGTTGAGAACAGCAAGGCTCCGCAATATTATGCAATAATCTCCACTCTTGAAAACATAGGCGACTCTCTTGAAAAATTGTGCGAAATTGCAATTAAAGGCGAAATAAACTCAAAAGAAGTCAATAAGACAAACGAGCTCCTTGAATTGCTATACAGGCTTTTCTGTCAGTACAACAAGAAAAACCTTGATTTATTTTATTCAACAAAGAATGAGGTAAGAGACATGAAAACTAGTGGAAGCCTTAAAATAGAGCTTTCGAAGATAGCTGCTTACTGCTCAAAATTAATACCAGAGATGATATCATTAAACTTGGAAAATGAAAGAAAATAAAGAAAAAGAGCGCGGAAAAAAGTTGATTGATTCTTTGAGAGCCGCAGGCATATTCTCTGCTGTTATTGCAGTACTTCTTATTTTCTTCAGTTTTTCCAGCTTGGTAGCAAAGATTGGCGAGAATGTTAAAAATGAAATTACTGGGGATGTCATAATGATTCAAGGCCCAGAAGAAAAATACAATCTCACAATAAAATCTGATGAGATCATATCTGAATTGAATGATGATCTTGTCTGCTGGATTGATGGAGGAATAAACGAGCAGGATCTTATTGTCATTGGAAACATAATGAGAGACATTGAATGCCCTATTTCTAAAAAAAAGGATGTTAAGGCCGAAATGAAAGACAACTGCATTTTTATAAACATTGACGATGAAGTTGCTGCGACGATATGCTCTGAAGATGAGAACTCAGAGATAAACCTGGAGATTGTAAAGTCTCCTGAATCGCCTGAGGGTTCATTTCCTGCAGATGCAAATATTCCAGAAAAGAATTTGTACTGGTACATACTTTTCTTTTTTGTGATTGGCATGATTGTCTTGTTCTGGCGGGAATTTGAGTTCCACATAAAAGAAGATCTTGAGCTGAATGCTGAAATGGCTTACTTGAGAAGAAAAGCACAAAGACAGGCAAAGAAGAATGAGAAGAAGAAAGAGCCTGTTGAAGAGGTCATAGAGCTGCCTCCAGCACCATTGTATGATGAAGAGGCTTACATAAAACGGATGAAGGAAAAGAAAAAAATAGAAAGAGAACTTGAAAAGGACAACCTGAAGAAAAAGAAAGAAATGGACATAAGACGGAACAGCCTTATTGCGAGATTCAACAAAGAGGCAGAAATGATAAATGACCTTATAATAAAGGGAGATGCAAATGAAAGCAGAAAAAGATATCTTAATCTTTTTGATGTCTACTCTGATCTTATAATACTAGTTGGAAACAAAAATAAGGCTACTCTTGACAGAGTCATGGAATATCTTTGCAACTATCTTGGCGCTTTGGAAAGACTAAATGGAACAAAGCGTGTTGGGTTTAGAGAGAGAATAAGGGATAACTCTAATGCCACAATAAAACCAAAGCCAGAAGTAATAACTATGGAAAAGCTTGACGAATTGAAGGAACTAATTAAAAAAAGAAACTATGAACAGGCGAAAAAAATTTTTTATGGAGTGGCTATTGATAGAATTGGGATAAGGGAAGCTGCACACAATGTAACTTCAAGGAAAGGAAAAGACAAGCTTGCTGAGATAGAGGTGAGGCATGACAAGCTGCTAAAGAAAGGCGTTATTAACATATCCCAAGATGACTTTTACGGATTCATGGCTGACATGAGTGAACTAAGAAAGGAACTGGAAAGAAGAAGATAATTTTTTAATCATTTTAGATATTTTAAGAATTCCTTCCTGGAGACACCACAATCTTTTTTAATAATCTTATTTAACAACCCAGAACCAAGTTCTTCTCCAGAATGATAAGGTATAGTTGTTCTTCTTCCATCCACATGTTTGTACGCCATATGACTTCCTGTTGTATGATCATGTTTAAATCCTAATTTTTCTACTACCTTTGCTACTTCTTTTCCAGTAAGCTTTGGCAATTTTGCCAAGAAAGATCGGAAGAGCGTCGTGTAGGGAAAGAGTG
>CAYIYF010000019.1:0-9876 GCA_964367575.1 Candidatus Woesearchaeota archaeon
CATCAACACGGTTAGTGCCTATGAATTTGTCATAAAATTCCCTGAAGAATCTTGTGTAATTTTTCCTTGACCAGACATCGTCATAATCTCTTTTCAGGTATGTTGTTATTGAGGTGGACAATCTGCCTTCCTGGAGAATATTGTTTTTTACCTTTACATTTTTTATGTCAGAAGCTGAAATTGAAACAAACATTCCTATTTTAACATAGTCTGAGACTTTTTTTGACAGATCGAAATTTACTTTTAATGATTCTGAGCCTTCTTGTTTAGATGCGTCATATTTTGCTTCCTGGCAAGTGTACTGGTGGGTTTTTGCCCATCTTGTTATTTCCTTGTAAACTCCGCTAAGATTAAATCTTCCAGTGAAGCTAAAGCTGATATCCCTTTTCAGAAAATCCATGTAGGTCATTTTATTTCAGGTGCTCCTTTACCAGGCTTATCAGGTCTCTTGCTTCTTCCAGCAATCTATCCTCGCGGTCCTCAAGCTTAAGCGGAACAATGATTTTCTCATATAAGTGCCTTTGTATTTCTCCCATTTTTGAATCCATGAATGTTTTCTTGTAATTCTTTATCATTACTGCTTTAATCCTGAATTCAAAGTCACCTCTCTGCATCTTTTTCTTGTCTACTATGACATCTATCTGCCTTATTGTAATTATTGTTATCTCAATCTCAAACTTAATGTAATCTGTGACTTCTTTTTTGCAGGCCCATACAAATTTTGTCTCCTTGCCTGCTGCACTCAAAGATTCTGTGTGCTCTTTATCTGTTATAATCTTGTATCCAAACTCGTTAAGCTTTTCCTTTAAACTTTTTAACATTCTTGCAATGTCGAAGAAACCGCTGTGGCGGAGCAAATAATAGCTTTTCTCGCTGCCATACTGGTAAAGCTTCTTTTTTGACTCTTTTCCCATGAATTACCTCTTTTCCAAGACTATAACGTTGCTTCTTCCCTTTTTTATTCTTTTTATTATTCCCCTTGATTCAAGGTCCGTAAGCATCAACGATATCTTTGCCTCACTTGAGGGGAACTTTCTTCTTATATCTTTCTGTGTAGAACGGCCACCAGAATCCTTCAAGTATTGAACTATATTGTCAAGACCATCTTCTGATTCGCTTTTTATTTCAGGTTCGACCATACTTTTTCTTTTTTTTAAATAAATTAATGTTGCTACTAGGATTGTAGCAAGTGCAATAATTATCTTTTTAATGTAAGCCGTTTCTTCTTGTTCAGGAATGTCAAACTCATCATTTTCTTGGTCTTCTTTCTCTAAAGAAGGCAGGAGTATCAGGTCAATATTGTAATTTCCTTTTTCTTTTATTTCTATTTTCTGCTCTGTTTCGTAAACATCGTTGTCTGAGTAATAAATTGCCCTCAGGGTGTATTCTCCAGGACTCAATGTAAATGAGTAAGTTCCATCCTTTGAGACAATTGTTTGTTCTGGCTGAGTGTCTATTGTTATGATGGCTGAGTTGAGCTCTTCAAGAAAGATGTTGAATACTGCTCCTGACACTATTGTTTTTTCTTCTGCCTGCGACGTGGCAGTTTGAGACATTAATAATGCAAACATCAAGAATATTGCTGCATGCCAATAGACGCGTTTTTCCATCAATTTTAATTTATGGCTGAAAATATAAAAGCCTTTCTTGTTTTGAAATCATTAAGATATTTTATTGTGCCATAATTTAAAGAAGTCAAATAGATTTCATCTATTTTTTCTTTAGAAATGCTTAAATAGTCCGTCTTGTTTAATTTATCTATAGATTATATGGGGTGCTATTAAAAATGAGAAGAATATGCGTTTTATTGCTATTATCAATGCTCTTGGTTGCTCTTGTTGGATGCACTTCGCCTGAGAAATCAACAGATGTCGATGATTCGACAACAGAAGGCGATTCTGCAGCAGATGATTTAGAAAGCGAGCTTGACGACCTGGAAGCTGATTTGGAAGCAGAGAATTTGGATGCCATTGGCGATGAATTTGATGTTTGAGCTTTAAAGGCTCTATTTAATTGTTTTAAGGCTGGCGAAAGCTTTTTTATATCATTATTTTTTACCACTTTTGAGTTATTAAAGCCCAAAGGTTTTTAAACCCAGAACATACTAATTTTACTACTTAACATGAGAGATTTGAAAGATGCTAATCAAAGAAGAACTACTTAAGAAACTTAGATCTGCATTTGATTTAAATATCTATGAAGTAAAGATTTGGGCAGCCTTGCTCTGCAGAGGCGTTGCGACGGCAGGAGAATTAAGCGACTTGTCCCAGATACCTAGAAGTAGAAGCTATGATGTTCTGGATTCTTTGGAGAAAAAAGGTTTTGTGATGATGAAATTAGGCAAGCCTATTAATTACATTGCCATTGAACCTAATGAAATATTGAGAAGGGTGAAAGACAAGGTAAAGAAAAGAAGCGAAGAGAGAATAATAGAACTTGAGAATGTCAAAGGCGAGGCAATATTTAATGATTTAGAGCTCTTATATACTCAGGGCATAAAGAAAGTTGATCCTACAAATTTATCTGGAGCACTGAAGGGAAGAGATGCAGTATACATCCAATTGAAGAATATGCTCGAGAATGCCAAGAGCGAAGTTATCATTGCAACTACTGAAGCCGGTGCAATAAGAAAAGCAAAGAAATTCAAGAATTTGTTCACAAAATTAGCTAGTAAAGGCGTGAAGATTAAGATTGTGGCACCAATAGAAATCGGAGATGCTGCCATAAAAGAAGTCAAGGATGTTGTCAAGATAAAGAACATAGAAGGATTAGATGCAAGATTCTGCGTTGTTGACAGGAAAGAAGCATTATTTTTTGTTTCTAATGATAAAGATGTTCATGAGACTTATGACTCTGCTGTTTGGATAAGCACACCATTCTTTGCAGAGGCTTTTGGAACAATGTTTGATTCTTTATGGAATGCTGAGAAAGGCAAGAACTGATTATGGTGATACAAAAACGCAGATGTTTTTATAATATTAGGTAAGGTGAAGAATGAACTATATACACAATGTTATTAGATCGGCAATAATCAATTTAGATGATTTAACATTGGCTAAAGGAATTTCATTTGAAGTCATTTTGGAAAAATTGAGAGCCAATGGAATTGACCATAGGGTATCAAACAATCCAATGGCATCTGAAGGATTTTTTAGACAATCTAGCATTGATGTTACTGCTAATAAGTGGGCTGATTTTTTAAAACTTTTCGGCCGTCCACATGCATGTAATAGAAATTGTAACTTTTATTATGGTTTATATGTTGTAGGAAAAAACTTTGATTTATCTCAACTTAATGGGAAAATTTCCTTTGATGAAGGAAAACTTGTTGAAAGGACAGATATAAGGTATTCTGTTCAATTGCAAAAATCTCCAAGTTAGAGTTAAATTTTTAATTCCCAGAAACCAAGCTTACCGTTTATACTAACTTTTTTCATTCTTTTTGGATTTTCCAAAATAAAGCCATAATTACCCCAAGAAGATGAGGCAAGATGCAGATTTTTGTCCCTTTTGTGTTGTGTTTCATTTTGGTACTCTTTCACTTCAATAAGTTTAACTCGACCAATAATGCACCCTAGAGGTAATTCTGAGAAGCCAAATTTTTTCATCGCTTGTTTATCTGAATTTTTAGATGTATGCACAAGAAATTCACCGCGAAATTTTGTATTCCATTTTCTCAATTCAATTTTTTTCTTTCCTTGCAAAATTAATTCTGCAAATGGCTGCTTTATTGACAAAACTTTCATATAATTATTTTGTATTATCTGTTTTTAATTTTAACTTAAAATTATTTCTGCTAATATTCATGTAATTATTAGTAATGTATAAAACAAAACATTTATAAAGTAATATATATCTTATAAGATAGTAATTATACAACATATTTGTTGTGTGGTTGCAATACAACGTACACAAATTATTTTGTGAACGGAGGGAAAATGGTTAGACGAAAACGAGTTGCTAGAAAAGCAGTTGGTCGAAAAACAAGACGCACTGCAAAGAGAGCAACAAAAACAAGCCGAAGAAGGAAACGTTAAGTTTTCTTATTCAAAAGGGATCTGCAATATGGTCCCTTTACTTTTTGATTAATATACATAACATTGTTTGCATATATTTTTAAAGAATGAAATTTGTAAAAAGTATCCTATGAAGTTTCATAAATTTCTTTACAAGGCCTGCCGAATTGTTCCTGCCATTATATTACTTCAAAGCCTCTGGTTTAAGTTTACTGCTTCTCCTGAGTCTGTGCAGATATTCAGCACTTTAGGAATTGAGCCTGTTGGAAGGATAGTTGTAGGAGTTATGGAGGCTATTGCAGTTGTTTTTTTGCTTATACGCAGAACAGCACATATTGGTGCCATTCTTGTTGTTGGCCTGATGATAGGCGCTATTATTGTACACCTAACCAAATTAGGAGTGTCTGTGCAAAATGACGGCGGCGTGCTTTTCGGACTAGCATTGAGCAATTTAGTTATGGCTTTAATTGTTATTTGGCGCCATAGAAGAAAACTCCCATTTTTTAATAAAACTGAGGACAAAGACAAAATTTCTTCATGATGCTACTATTAAAGCGCATAATTTAAATAATACCTCTTTAGCATAACCTAAAATTTTAGGCGTAATAAAAAATGAAAAAAAGTATCCTGTTTGTAGCACTAATTTGCATAATTTTTTCAAGCTTTTTTGTATATGCACAAGATGATAATTCTACAACTGACCAGAATACTACAGATGACGATACTCCTCCATTAGTATGCCCTCCTTTGCCAAACCCAAGTGTTGAGATTCTCGCAACAGAAGCATATTACAACAATTCTATTCTCAAACTGCCATTAAGGATTCTTATCAAGCAAGGAGACATTGTTACATTGCAACAGATGAATTTAACAATCAAAAATGTTATTGATGAAGAAGAAATTGCCTCCAAAGCTGTTAATGCACAAAAGCAGGAACAAATTTCCAAGTTAAGGTCGCAATATCAGGAAGATGAATTGGTGTATAAACAGCTGCGAAAAAAATATGATGATTTGCACAATGAAAATTATATCATTGATTACAACTTTGAAGATATAAGATCTGTCCGTGAAAATCTCCTCAAATCTCTTGAAGCTGAAAATCTAGAGGACATTCAGGTTAATGTAAAACTTTTCGGCGAAGAACTGAATGTCCTTTCTGAAAAGATCAATACTGCACAGAAGAGGACTTTGATACAATGGGTGCTGCAAAATGCTACAAGCATTCTTGCTTCTCTTACTCTTACTGGCCTGATTGTCACATGGATTGCCAAATATTACCATAAAACAAAGGCATTGGTACGAGAGAAGGCTATTCTTAAAGCAAAATTAGAACATAAAAATGCCAAGAAACATCCTTAACTTTTGAAGTTTTTGCAATGTTATTAATGAAAAGAGATGTTTATTTTCAGTTTAACTTAACAGAAATGTTTAAATAATGGTTTTATATCTATTATAAAATGGGAAAGAGGGAAAATATAGGATTTATATTAACAATCATTCTTGTTTTATTTGTTGCCACATTTTTTTCATCTATTAATCAAGGAATTACAGGATACCAGATACTTGGTGGTGGAGGATCAACACAATTAGGGTCCCAAAATCTTCAGGCAGGCGGTGGTTCAAAGCCTTATCCAACAGAAGGCATGGTAGGATTTTGGAACTTCTATGGGGATTATTCTGATTATTCAGGCAATGGTAACCATGCAATTTGCACTGGTTTACAATGTCCTACATTAGAGCTTTCTGGACTAAAGGGTACTGCTTTTGACTTTGGAGGCGTTAATGATGGATTATATGTAATTGATTCCTCTTCCATAGACACAATTATCAGTCAAGTTAGTGTGGCTGCATGGATTTATCGAGACACTTCTTCATCATTACCACAAACTATTATTGCAGAAGAAAGAGGAACAGGGAATAGCAATCACTATCATCTGGGATTAGCAAATAATCAATACTCTTTTAAGGTTCAGACTAATTCAGGTCAAGTTACTGTTACAGGTGGAGCAGCACAACTTGGAGAATGGGTATTTGTTGTTGCAACTTATGATGGAACAAGAGTTAAAATATTTATTAATGGCCAAGAGACTGGGTCTGCTGATGCACAGTCGTTAGGTTCACTAGCAATTGATAATAATCCAATTACTATTGGCGCCGATATTAATGATGGCAGCCTTCCTCTTGATTCTGAATTCTTTAACGGAATTCTTGATGAAGTTGCTGTGTGGAATAGGGCATTAAGTTCATCTGAAATACAGGGCATGTATCAGCTGCCAAGGGTTCCAACGCAAGCAGGAAAAAAATGCATCTTGCTTCAAGATGGAGGGTGTTGGGATGCTAACCTTGCAGATTCAGTCAAGGACACTATTCTTGCAGCATCATTGCAGCCAATCACACCAACTGAAACTAACCTGCTTAATGATCTGAAGAATTAAGCGGAAAATGACATCTGATAAAGTGAAGGAAAAAAACCTTAGGTCAAGGATAGCACTTATTATTGCATTTGGCTTCCTGTTGGTTTCTCTACTCTTCGTCCTTACTTCAAAACAACCAATTACTGGAGAAGCTGTCAACGAGCAAACAGCAAATGCAAAAAGCCTGATAATAGGTGGCAATGTTAGAGATAATAATCCTGAATTCAATGAAAATGCTTTGACTGATTCTCAACCTGATAATATCCTTGAAGAAAATTTACCTGCAGAGTATACAGCCAAAGCAGGGGAAGAAATTCCAATTCCAAAACTAAGCCCAGTGCAGCTTAAGCAAGCAAGCCAAGGGCTTGGGCGCTACATCATTTTATTCCAAGATGACTTGCCTCTTTACAAGGTTTCACAAGAACAAAGACAAACTAAGCTTGACGTCATGAAGATAGAAGATGACAAGATTAAAAATTACATAGGAGAAAATAAATTCAGAAGGTCAATTCACAATGTATATCATGCTGTTGTCGTGCAGGAAATGTCGCAGGAAGAAGTCGATGACTTGATGAACAATGTTGTTCTTCCAGAGCATCCAAATGCGAAAGCATCCTTGTCAGGAATATCTCAATTACTTCTTGATGTATCTATTCCACAGGTTCGCGCTGACATAGTGCAGAGTAAACTAAGCGTAACAGGCACAGGACAGAAAGTTGCTATAATTGACACTGGAATCGAACCAAAAAGCGGTGATTTTGGAAGCTGCTTTTTAACTAACATTGTTGATTGTGCCAAGGTGCTTAATGCTTATGATTTTTTTGGAAATGATCCTATCCCGCTGGATGACCATGGACATGGTAGTCATGTTTCTGGAATCGTGACAGCAGACGGTAGCCCGCATACCGGTGTTGCTCCTGCCGCACTATTAGGAGTTTACAAGGTTTGCGGAAATATTCCATCTATAGGATATGTGTGCCCAGATGATGATATCATTGCAGCCATTAATACTGCTTTAGATCCTAATGGTGATCTTGATTTCTCTGACAAATATCGTGTCATGAGCATGAGTCTTGGTGGTCCTGGAACACCTGATGATAATTTCCCATTGGCGGTAGACAATGCATTTGATGCTGGAAGCTTGATTGTTGTAGCTGCCGGCAATGAAATTAATGATTATCAGACAATTGAATGTGCAGGATGCGCTAGAAAAGCACTTACAGTTGGCGGTGCAGGAACTTATGATAATTATGGATATTACAGTAGCATGGGCCCAGTAATATTTCAGGATGAACTTTTAGTGAAGCCACTGCTTGCAGCTCCGGAATTTATTACCTCTACAGGATTATATCCTGCTACCGAAGCTTTTATGTATGGGACTTCCATGGCAACACCGCATGTAAGTGGCGCAGCTGCATTGCTCTTGCAGCAGCATCCAAGCTACACGGCAGAACAACTCAAATCAGCCCTTGTCTCCACTGCAGTTGACATGATTAATGGTGTTGATTGGTACCCTGCAACCAGCAGCGGATATGATGTATTCACCCAGGGAACAGGAAGATTATATGTCTCAAGGGCAATAACTACACCAGTTTTAACTTCTCCCTCATCCCTAGACTTCAACCTGTTTGACTCTTCAACTTCAAGCATTTCAAAAGACATAACTTTTGAAAACGTAGGCACACAAACTTATGGAGTGAAGATAGAGAACATTGAACTTACATTAGTAAACATGAATCCAACTGTATATTGGACTGGAGTTGGAACCAACCTTCCAGGACTTCCAAAGATATGCCTGGCACCAGGACAAAAAATAACACAAACACTTTCTATTCCTGTAAATACTCTTGTCAACGGAGTTTACTCAGGCATTGTTACTTATAATGTTTACAAAGACATGAATGGTAATGGGCAATGTGAAGATACTATTCCAGGATGGTGTGGTGACAGCGTCTGTAATTCTGCTCTTGGAGAAAATAGCGGAACTTGCAATATAGACTGTGGATATTCTGATACTTTTTGTGGGGATTTGGTTTGCGAAAATAAGCAGTTAACACTTAACACTGCTAATTATTATACTGCTCCTGTACCTTTTAAATATCATGGCTCTGCTTCTTGCCCAAGCTGCAATAATTATGAAGCAGGGATTCTTAATTTGGCCACTACATATTCTCTCTTTCCTGGACAACTGGCTGCAACTGTTGGAATTTCTTCTCCGCCTGGCTGCATTGATCCATTTAGCGGTTATCCTTGTTATGTTTCTAGCGGCGGAGATCCTGTTCCTGTTGGTGGTCATGTTCTTGTCAGAAAGACGTTTGACAATGCTGAATCCACAGTTGATGTATTAATGGTTAGTGGCTCTCAAACTACTCAAACAGCCACTGTTGTTATTGGAGAAAGCCAACTTTCTTGTCCATCAGATTGTCTTCCCGGCTCTCCACCAACGATAAGCTCTACTATACCATTAGGATTTTCAAAAGTTGTCTCTGCTCCTGACTTCACGCCTCCAGTAATCTCAAATGGACTTCCAACTGGAACTGTTACAAGCAGTAGCGCAACATTGTCAGTTCAAACAAATGAGGCTGCGACATGCAAGTACTCCACGACAGCAGGAATAAGCTATGCAGCAATGCCTAACATATTTACAACAACAGGAGGGACAACGCATTCAAAGCAATTAACAGGACTGACAAATGGTGTAAAGAATTATTATGTAAAATGCAAAGACATTTCAAATAACATCAACCCAAGCGACTATGTCATAATGTTTACAGTAAGCGTTGACACAACCCCTCCAGTTCTTTCAAATGGACAACCAACTGGAACAATAACAACAAGCTCAACAACGTTATCATTAAACACAAATGAAGCTGCTACATGCAAGTATTCCACAACTCCAAATACAGCATATTCATCAATGACAAACACATTCACAACAACAGGAAGCACAGCACACTCACAATCACTGACAGGACTGACAAATGGACTAAAGAACTACTACGTGAGATGCCAAGACACAGCATTAAACGCAAACACAGTAGACTACACAATAACATTCACTGTCTCTGTTGACACAACCCCTCCAGTTCTTTCAAATGGACTGCCAACAGGAACACTTCCAGCAGGAACAACAGGCGTGACACTCTCGGCAGACACAAATGAGGCTGCAACATGCAAGTACTCCACGACAGCAGGAACAAGCTATGCATCAATGAGCACATTCATAATAACAGGAGGAACAACACACAATAATCCCATCACTGGATTGACAGATGGAACTTACAATTACTATCTAAAATGCCAGGATGCTTCAAGCAACATCAACCCAAGCGACTTCATTATTACATTTATTATTCCACCAGAGGTTATTATCTGCATGCCTCCATACACTGGAATGAGAATAACAGAAGACACATTGCTATGCCCAGGAACTTATGAAGTAAACA
>CAYIYF010000020.1:0-9632 GCA_964367575.1 Candidatus Woesearchaeota archaeon
AATCTATATACCCTAGTATATAAATATTACGAAATTTCGTGACCAGCCACAACTCTCCTCACTTCTTTGCGGTGCTCGAGAACGTTGCACTCTGGCTCGTCCTCCTTTCAGTCTCTCAGCATCGCGAGAACAAGCCACATACCAACAACTTATACTATACACCCTGCGCCAACAACCTATATATAACCTTTTATACCTTTTAAGCATTAAAGAAATAAAATGATGCCATTGATAGTCATTATAATAGCATTACTCCTCGCCTCATGCACTCCACAAAGTGAAGAAAAACAAGAGAAATTCTACGAGACAGAAGCCAACCTGACAGGAACTATAAAGCTTAACGAGACAAAAGAAGAGCTTGAAGAAAGGTTGTTGTCCATCCAAGAGATTAAGGACTCTCCAAAATGCGAGATAACCTCATATTGCAACAATCTTGTGGCAATAAACTGCATGGCAGAATTTGACGGGCCGTTATTTTATGTTGAAAAAACATCTGGCATAATTATAGAACGCTGTGGTGGATTCTGCATAGACCCATTAAAAACAGGATATTGCAAGAAATGCCCACCGGAAAATTGGACATGCAATGATAAGTTTGAATTATGACGTCAATAAAGTTTATATATACTGAGAATATAATAAAAATATGGCAAAAGGAGATATTTCTTCTGATAACAAAAATCTGATAAACTTAGCACTTGGAAGGCAAAGCAACAAGCAAAACTCAAGGCTTGCAGATATAACCCTTGATGAAATGAATAATGAAAACAAGAAGAAAAAAATGCTAAAAGACCTTTCGAGTTGGAATGCTGATGTGGACAACCTCAAGAAAAAAGCAAACATAAAGTAAACATTAAAATTCTTAGCCCATGTGCACTGTCTTCTTCGAGGAATAACTTGGTTTTTTGCCGCTTATTAAAATCCCAAGATTATTGTATCTTCTTTTTTCTCTTGTTTCCATGTCATGCCATCTCTCTTCTAGTTCTCCATATTTTAAGTATGCCCTAAATGACGTGTGCGGATCTTCAAAGTATATCTTGCCCTGATCATAGCCTATAGCTACGACAAAATGCCCAGAATCCCAGTGAGTTCTCCAGTTTTTGACCTTTCTTTTTGGCCATGCCTGAATCTGTAGTATGACTGGCTTTCCTTTGTCTATATAAGATTTAATCTCCTCTATTGACATTGCTTTAATTTCACATTTAAGCTTAAAATGTTTTGCAGTTTTATTAATTCCCTTGATGGATGTGCCGTAGATTTTGTTAGTTTGCGCAATTCTCATTATATCTTTTTCATGCGCATCTATCCCATAATATATTAATACTGAGTTTAAAACGCTCGATCCACAATTGTAATCCATTGCCTGTATTGCATTGGGAAAATCCAAAATTTTCATAGCAATCAGGAGCAAATTTGTTTTTTAAGCCTTTTTAATTTCTTTTTTTGTCAATTAACACTAAAAAAATGTATTATGATGAAAATTATTCACAAAAAATATTTCAATTTTGTTATTCTTGTGCCATTATGTTTTTCATTATTATCACAAAAATAATACAGGTGCTAAATCTGATTTACAATCAAGCTCGCGGCATTTTAGATATTCTGCTCAGCAAACCATTTATACCTGAATTGCCTTGTTCTATTTCTTCTATTTCTTTTACTCTTCCTGAAAGAGACTTAAAATTGAAGAACCTTTCATTTGGATTTCTTTCATTTTCAAGTAAGCCGACAATCAGTCTATCACCCTCTCTGACGTCATAAATATCAATGCCTCTTTTCTCATTTGATGTATCAATTCTTTTTTTTGGTAATATTGGCAAACCTACTTTTTTCCTAAGAACATTATAGATATAGATATATGCATCCAGTTTTATTGACCCGCCATAAAAAATTCGCCTCTCAAGAGCACGATCTCTGTATCTGTAAAGTCTGCCATCTACCTGCAGAACCTGATAACTGGAATTTCCGCTCTCCATGGTTATTATGCGTGATACCATAAAAAGATTAGAATGACTAAATATATAAATTTTTATATAACCTTAAAAAAGTCAACAGCCAAATTGCAAATAAAATTTCTTTTTACTGCAAACTTCTCTTAAATCTTTCAGAAACAGCGTCCCAGTCAATAGCGTCAATAAACGCTTTTATGTAGTCTGCTCTCTTCAATCCATAATCCAGCATGAAAGCATGTTCAAACACATCCATCACAAGCAAAGGCACGCATCCAGTAAAATGTCCTACATCATGCTCATTTATCCAAACATTAAAGAGCCTGTCGCCTTCACGATCATGATACATAACAACCCATCCAACTCCCCTCATCGTGCCAGTAGCAACAAAGTTTTCATGGCAGGCCTGTCCAGAGCCAAAAGTCTTTACCATCATTTTATACAACGAATTAGTTTCAGAAAGGCTTGTTTTATTTTTGGTCATATTTCCAAAATAAAGTTCATGCAATCTCATCCCATTGAATTCCCATCCAAGCCTTCTTTTCAATTCAGCAAACTCAGGAGTGCTCATCTTTCCATCTTTCATTATCTGCATAAGCACATCAAGAAGCTTGTTTGTGTTAGTTACATATCCCTGATACAATGTAAAGTGATTCTTTAGTAAATTATCGCTAAATCCATTCAATCCTAGCAGGTTATCAAAGTTCTTCGCTTCATATGCCATCTTAAATTTTCCCCACCAAATCCATGCCTGGTTTTAATGTTGCCTTACCAGGTTCCCAGTTGACAGGACAAACCTGTCCGCCATGGTCTGCAACATATTGTGCAGCTTTTACTTTTCGTAGCAATTCATTTGTATTTCTTCCTATAGAATTATCATGAATCTCATATGCTCGCAATATTCCTTGAGGGTCTATAAGAAAAGATCCCCTTAATGACAATCCATCTTCGGCTATGTACGTTGTATATGCTCTGCAGATTTTTCCTGTTGGATCAGCAAGCATCGGAAATTTAATCTTTCTGATAGTTGCAGAATTATCATGCCATGCCTTGTGAACAAATCCAGTATCTGTACTGACACTTAACACTTCACAATTCATCTTCTTGAATTCATCATATTTATCAGCCATGTCTCCTAATTCAGTAGGACAAATAAAAGTAAAATCAGCAGGATAAAAGAATAGAATAACCCATTTTCCCTTATAATCTTTCAACGAGATCTTTTTCACGCTATTGTTAATAAAAGCATCTGTTGTGAATTCTGGAGCCTTTGCCCCTATCTCTAGATGTATTTCTTCTGCCATTTTAATTCCTCAAAAAGTTAATATAATAACATTCTAAAATTGTAATATTCATAAGAAATATAAGATATATTAATATTTATATACTCAAAAAGCTACAATAATGCAATATTCCTATCAGGACAAATTTTATAATCACAACAAAAAAGTAATAGGGTGATGAATCTGGAAAATAGGACTGCTTTTTGGGTCGATGCTGGTATAACAAACTATGATGATATGTGTGCCATGCAGGAGAGAGTTGCATCTTTAGTAAAACAAGGCAAATTAGGTGATATAATAATTGCAACACAGCATAAACCTACAATAAGCTTTGGCAGCAGTAAACAGGGCAATGCATTTAGCTCAGAATTTCTAGATGAACTAAAGAGAGAGAATGAAGATTACGACGAAAATGATGTAATAAGAAAACTAAAAGAAGCAGGCATAGATTTCTCAAGAGAAGAAAGGGGCGGGGGAGCAACTGCATTTTCGCCTGGTCAACTCGTATATTACCCAATTGTTAACCATTCTAAAATAACAGGAAAAAGGTTAGATGTGGCGGAATACAAAAAAAGAATTTACCAAATAATGTTTGGCACATTAGATTCTCTTGGGATTAATGGTCTAAAAATAGGTTCTGATTCAAGTTACAGCACAAGAAATGAAAGAAGAGATATATGGTTACAGTCAAATGGAAGATCACTAAAAATGGGCTCTAAAGGCATAATTATGAAAGAAGGTGTGGCATATCACGGTTTCAAATTCTTTATAGACAAGCAATCAACAAGTCTTTTCAAATATATCATGCCTTGCGGGTACGCGCCTGATGAAGTTACTGTGACGTCAATAGAAGAAGTTCTCAACAAGAGAATAAAACATCAAACAGTGCACGAAAAAGTAAAGGATCAATTAAAAAAGCATTTTAGGTATTCATGCATCTTTGACTTGCCATACAATGGTCTTGTCAGAGAGCTAAACAAACATGAGTAAACCTTTTAAAGCATCGATTGTTCTTCCGTACATAGTCCAGTTGTGTGGATAATACAAGGAGCTTAACAGCACCTGTGAGTATTGTTGTTAAAGCTGGACTTTCATTATAAAAAAATGGCAAAAATAAGATTATTGGCAGTTATCTTGCTCATTGGATTATTTCTTATAGCTGGCTGCACTTCAAGGAAATCAGGTTCTCCAACAACTAGCATACCAGTACCTTCAACAGAGTATCCTGCAGAAGATGGCGTGGAAGAAATTATAGTTGCTGAAGAAGAAGTTATTGACCAAGAATCAGAACTTGAGGAAATATCTGACATAATTGAATCAGCAGTTAAGGAATTTGATATTACTGCCAAGAAATGGGATTTCACCCCTTCAACAATAACTGTCAATCAAGGAGACAAAGTAATTCTTCATATAACAAGCACAGACGTAAAGCATGGGTTTGGTTTGACTGACTTTGGGGTAAAAGGAGACCTTAATCCTGGAGAGACAACAACAATAGAGTTCACAGCGGACAAAAAAGGGACATTCACTTTCTTCTGCAGCGTTCAATGCGGCTCTGGTCATTCAGAAATGAAAGGCAAGTTAATCGTTGAATAATATGAACAACGAAAACAGGGCATCACTTCTATTGCGTGTTGGTTTGGCTGCAGTATTCTTGTACATTGCCTACGCCTCATTCAAGGAACCTGATATCTGGATTGCTTTTATGCCAGAATTCATTCAGCAGCTTCCACAATCTAGAATATTGTTGTATGGATTTAGCGCGTATGAGATATTTTTAGGGATATGGTTGCTTTCAAACAAGAAAATATTTTACGCAGCCTTGCTGACAGCATTGACGCTTTTCGGCATAGTCATCTCAACTTTGCAGTATCTTGATATCGCATTCAGAGACTTAGCAATAATGTTTGCAGCTCTAGCCCTCGCAGTATTGCATTGGAAAGAAAGTTAGTATTTCTTAAGTCCATATCTCATGAATATTACACCTATAACAGACCCAATAAAATTGTAAATCAAATCCAGCATAGTGTTAAACCACTCATTATTGATAAACTCTGTGTTAATGTCTCCTATGCCATGCCCAAATATCCCCAGGCCATCACCAACAGCAAAATATCCGATAAACTCAATGAACTCAACAAAGACGCCAAACCCAACAGCAGCAGCAATTGCCAAAAAAATAAGATTAAATTTTTCCATTCCTTTTTTGCTCTTGAAAAATCCAGATGCATGCATGTAGTTGTAGACTAAAACACCTGCTGCAAATTCACCAAACAAATGAGTTATGTGATCCCATTGGAAGGCTACTGGAGAAATATTGTAGTAACCAAAAACACCAAGGTTGTGCATTGCAAAAGCAGAGATAACCGCAAGATAAATCCAAGGTTTAAGCCTGAATGAATGATAACCAAAAAAGAGCAACGATGAAAGGACAATCATCATGATACTGTCATTGACATAATCTCTTACATTGACTGCATAGGCAATAATAATAAAACTAGAGAATATCAGTAAAGACACAAGATATACCCAATAAGGTTTCTTTTCCATTTTACATCTCAACTAAAAGTGAATCTGGGTCTTGAAGGTAGCTTATAAGTTTATTCATGAATCTTGCAGCCTCAGCTCCATCAAGAATCCTGTGGTCAAAAGAAAGAGTGAGATACATCACTTTTCTTGTTTCAGTTTTTCCATTCACTGCAATAGGCTCGTCAGTCATTCTTCCAAGCCCGAGTATTGCAGCCTCAGGATAATTAATGATTGGAGTTCCGAACAATCCACCAATGCTTCCATAATTTGTTATGGTGAAGGTTCCGCCGCGCAAATCTCCAAGATTGATCTCTCTTTTTCTTGCCTTTTCTGCAAGCTCAGTAATCTCTTTTGCAATATCAATGATGCTCTTCCTGTCAGCACCCTTCAAAACAGGCACCATAAGCCCTTCTTCAGTATCTACAGCGACACCAATATTGTAGTACTTTTTCATCACAATTTCTTGATTTCCAATCCCATCATTATCCAATGAAGAATTTAATGAAGGATGTTCTTTCAAAGATGCAATTAAAGCTTTAATGATGAATGGCATGTAAGTAAGCTTAACACCCCTCTTCTCAGCAATTAATTTTTCTCTTTCCCTTACTTTAACAAGAGCAGTCATGTCCACCTTGTCAACATGTGAAACATGTGGAATTTCAGTGGCACTTTGCACCATGTTTTTTGCAATTGCTTTTCTCACACCTTTCAATGGAATTCTTGTTATATAGCCATACATATCATATTTTCTTACATGTGTAACTTCTTTCTTCACTTCTGAAGTTCCTTTTCCCTGTGAAGTTCTAACATCGCTCTCAGTAATCTGGTTGTGTAAACCGCTTCCAGAAATGTTTTTTATATCAACACCAAGTTCTTTTGCAAGATGCTTGACGCGAGGCATGGCAAGAACTTTTCCAATAGCCTTATCAGCTTGCTCAACAGCACTTTCATCTTTTATTTTTTTTACTTGCCTTATTTCATTTCTTGCTTCAGTAATCTGCTTATCCAATTCATCAGCATCTTCTAATTCTCCAACTACACCTACAGATTTCTTTTTTGGTTCTTCCTTAAAAATTATTTTATCCTCAAGTTTCTCCTGTTTTTTATTCTCTAAATTCTCACCTTCTTGGCCTATAACAACAAATACTGCTCCTACCTTCACAGTCTCTCCTTTACTATAGTTAAGCCTTAATATCACGCCAGCAACAGGAGATGGAATTTGGACTAGAGCCTTGTCAGTCTCAACATCAGCAAGTATCTGGTCTTCCTTGACTTTATCACCAACATTAACTTTCCATTCAACAATTTCTCCTTCAGTTATTCCTTCGCCGATATCAGGAAACTTGAATTCATAAGACATCTAAAAATCCACCACTTTTTTTATTGCATTGACAATCCTGTGCTGCTCTGGAAGGTAATGATTTTCATTCTGAAAGTATGGAAACACTGTATCAAAACCAGTAACACGTTCAACTGGAGCCTCAAGTTCAAGCGCTGCTTTTTCATTGATGCGTGCAATAATTTCTGCCCCAACACCACATGTTCTTGGGCCTTCATGAACAACAACACATCTGCCTGTTTTCTTCACTGATTTTATTATTGTTTCAGTGTCCATTGGTTTTATAGTTCTCAAGTCAATGACTTCGCAGCTGACATTCGATTGTATTTCAGCTACGGCTTTCTGTGCTTCCCGCAGCATTGAACCATAAGCAATAACTGTGACATCGTTTCCTTCCTGCACAACATTTGCTTTTCCAATAGGGATAGTATACTCCTGCTCTGGCACTTCTTGCTTTATTGCGCGATACATTCTCTTTGGTTCCATGAACAAAACAGGATCTTCATCACGTATTGAACTTATCAATAATCCTTTCGCATCATATGGTGTTGCTGGAATGACCACTTTCAATCCGGGAATATGTGCAAACAAACCTTCCATACTCTCGCTGTGATGCTCCAAAGCCCGTATACCTCCACTATAAGGCAGTCTTATAACCATGGGGCAATTGAATCGTCCTCGTGACCTGTTTCTTATCCTTGCAGCATGAGAGATAATCTGGTTAAACGCAGGATAGATAAATCCACAAAACTGAATCTCTGGCACTGGCCGCAATCCAGTAACTGCCATACCGATAGAAGTCCCGATAATTCCGCTCTCGCTTAAAGGTGTGTCAACAACTCGTTCTTTTCCATATAATTTTTGCAATCCGGCAGTAACTCGAAATACTCCTCCTTCTTTCCCAACATCCTCTCCAAGCAGAACAACTCTTTTATCTTTCTTCATCTCCTGTTTCAATGCCAAGTTAATGGCATCAACCATGTTAATTTCCATTCTTATCAGCCTCAAGAGATTTCAAGTATTCTAATTGTTCTTTTAATTCAGGTGTCATCTCTTTGTACATATGTATAAAAATATCTTCGATGTTTTCAGTTGTTGATTCTGCTTTTTTCACAGCTTCTTCAACTTTTGTTTCAGCCCACTGTTTGACCTTTTTTTCATAGGCATTGTTCCAATAGCCTTTCTTCATCAGATATTTTTTGAATCGTTCAACAGGGTCATATTTCTTCCATTTCTCAACTTCAGCATCGCTTCTGTACAATGTCGGATCATCTGCAGAAGTGTGTGGCCCAATTCTATAAGTAAATGCTTCAATGAACGTTGGTCCTTTACCTTTTCGTGCATTCTCAAGTGCTTCTTTTGCAATGACATACAACGCCAAAGGATCATTTCCGTCAACTTTAACACCTTTAAACCCATAAGCAAATGCCTTTTGAGCAATAGTCTCAGAAGCCGTTTGGTCTTGTACTTTAGTGGATATAGCATATTGATTATTCTGGCAAACCAGTAAACAAGGTGCCTTGAATACTCCTGCAAAGTTCATAGCCTCATGAAAATCCCCTTCAGAAGTTCCACCATCACCAAAGAACACAACAGAACATTTTTTCTCTCCTTTGATCTTGAATCCCCATGCAGCACCAACTGCATGCAATGTCTGGCTTCCAACAGGAACAGCAATAGTAAAATTATTCACATCTTCAGGCATCTTATTTCCCTCTTCATTACCCATGAAGTACATGTAGTAATGACTTGCGGGCATTCCTCGCAAAAGCAATATTGCAGTTTCCCTGAAAGAAGGAAATAACCAATCTTCTTTTTTCATTGCAAGCCCAACGCCAACCTGTGCTTCCTGCCCTAATGTCTGTGCAAAGGTTCCCATCCTCCCGCTCCTTTGGAGTTTTTCTGCTTTCTCATCAACAGCCCTTGATAGCAGCATATACTCATAGAGCTTGAACAATTCTTCTTTTTTCAGTTTAGGATCAGCTTTCTTGTTTACAATTCTTCCATCTTTGTCGAGAATACAAAATATTTTTCCCTTCCTAGGATCATTGCTTTCAATATAACTCATGTATCACCTCTTGAAAATTATTTTGCAGTTGCCCACTCCTTTAGTTTTTCATAACTTGTCGACCCACAAACCCATTTTTTATTTTTCAAATTGTAAAAAAATGGCACGCCACCGCACTTGCCGCTGTCCAGTTTCTGCAGTTTTGCCATATTCAAATCATTATGCCATACTTCTACTCGGTCCAAAGTAACATTAAGCTCTTTTTCTAATCTCTTAACTAAAGGATCCATTTCATGACAATGCGTGCATTCAGTGCCATAGAACATCAATAAATCGCCCATTTTTTCCTCCTCACACCTTCTAAAGAAACATTTTTGGTATTTAAAGGTTTTAGCATCATTTTTTAGCACCTTCCCACAGCAGTTCAAAGTAATTTCTGTACCCATTGGCAATATCCTTCTCGTTGATCAATATAGCAAAAGGCCTTTCCTTGCTCCAATGTATTATTGCAACCTTATTTCCAT
>CAYIYF010000021.1:0-9578 GCA_964367575.1 Candidatus Woesearchaeota archaeon
CAGCTTCAAGCCCTCTTAGACTTATGTCCTTTGCATCACCAAGCCCAATACCTATGAGATAAAACATTACATCCCTTCTTCAGCAAGACCATCGAAGTTTTCAATTACAGCATTACTGCAATCTATAAGTTCTTGTGACATGACTTCAAGATAAGATAAAATCTTATCTCTGTCGCTTGCCAGCAAGCATAAAGGAGAATTTTTCAGGCATTTTAACTCTCCTCCTATTAAGACAACACTTTTTGCATCGCGATAAGGGTTATCGCCAAGTTCTTCATATACTGTGCTGATTGCATCCTGAAGAGTTTCAAATGTCCTCTCTAATGCATCCATGCCATAAAAATTCTTTGGCTGTGTGCCTATCATAAGATTTCCAAGGTAATGAAATCTATCAGGCTTTGGCCATTGTTTTTTTCTTTCATATCCTGCATTATTATAATCTATCATGTTCTGTTTCTGACTTTTTTAGGAAGGCCTAATAAATATTGGATTGACCTCAGAGTACACCAAATCAGCTACGTCAATAAATCTTCTTGCCCTATTTCCAAGTTCATCTAATTTTCTTCTTAACACAGCATTGCCAGAAAGGTTATATTCTGGAATTTTTTTAACAGAATCTATCAATGTCAAAACCTCATGTGCCTCTCCCTTTGCAGCTCCGTAGCTACCTCTTTCAGTATTAACCAAAAGAAGTTTTACCAAGCTATCTGCGTCATAGAAAGCCTCTAGCAATCGAGGAGAACCATTTTCCAAAACCCTATTTTCTTCTCTATTTGCACCATATTCTATTCCTCCAAACAGCCCAAACTCATCATCTGGAAGCTCTCCTTCATTTCCGTTGTGAAACAACCCGACAACCATTAAATAATGTTTACAAGAAGGATTTATAAATATATCGTGAATTGCCACTTTTTAGTAAGAAAGAAAATATTATGGCACGAATGAGTAGTTTTTACAAAAATAGCTCTAACTAACAACCTTTCCAGTCACGCTTCTCAGCATGTGCCCCACAACTTCAATATTATAAAATTTATTTAATTCTATCCTGTCATTTACTCCAACAATCAAAGGGTAGCTTCCAACCTGTCTCCCGAATGTATGCTTCCCATCATGAACCTCCATGTAAACATCCCTCAGAATTGTTCCAACAGGAACTAGCCTCTTAAGCATTTCAAGATCAATTTCATGTCTTATTTTATTTCTCCACTTCCAATATTTTGATTTGTTTTTTTTGATGAACTTAATTCCAACCTCTTCCATCTTTGTTCCAGGCAGTGGCGTGACTTGTCTTATGTTTATTCTCCTTAATACCAATCCTTCATCAAGTATTCTTTTCAGATATTCAAGATTTATAACCCCCGTTTTCTTGCTCTCCCCTTTCAATCCAAACACAATGTTTATTCCTGGCAGCAGGTAAGGCATTCCATTTGGTCCTCTTTTGTTTCCAATTTTATTTACAATCCTTACAGCCCGCATTGCAATCTCGGGAGAGGTGTTTAAAGTATTCTGCTTGACAACATCCATGTCAAAGCTCTCAACACCAAAAGCAGCAACATTACCCTCAGTGCAATGCTTGACAACTATTTTTGTTCTTTCTTCGTTTACCAAAGAGGGTATGACATTATCAATATGCAGACAATTCAAATTCAAAGAGCTCTCACGTCCTATAGGCTTCAATAATTGCTCCATCTCATTTGCATCCATGTTCTTGTAACTAAAAAAACAGGCCTGTTTTCCGAGTCTAAAATTCCTCTCGCCGAGTTTATAGAATGTTTTTATCTCTTCATGTATTGCCCTCTGTTCTCTCCATTCAACCTTCGCTTTCAAAGGTTCAGTGCAAAAGCTGCACTTGCCCATAATGCAGCCTCTTCCTGTCTCAATCTCAATCATTTTAATCCAAGGAATCTGCTTGGCAATTTCAGCACCTTGTATCGCCATAGACTCAAGTTCTTCATAATGTCCAAAGACTTCTTTCATCTTCTCATCAAAGATGTCTGGAATTTTCTCAGCCATTCTTCCACCCTGCAATTGTGTTCCTGTGCTAACAACAGGGCCATAAAGAATCTTTCGCGCATTTATTTTTTCCAGAAAAGATTTCAGCTCAAAAATAGTGCCAGGAAGAGCCCGCAAGTATTTTCCAGGTGTCTGCACTCCTACAACACAATAAAGATTTTTAGTTTTTTTTAAAATATCGCCGATATCTGCTCTTGTTAAATTATAAGTCTTAATATCAGTCTTTTGCAGTTCTTTTTTCTTCTTGTTGCTGAAATGTGCGCGTACATCATCAACAGTTATATAGTTTATCTTGCCATCCAAATGTCCTGCAAGGTACCTTGGATGCACCCCTAAATAAGGTGGAACGCCCAATCCTGCAGGCTCGTCAGTATAGCAGTCTAATATAGTGTCTTCATAAATCATAAAGATTTTTTCTTGAAAATAAGCTTATAAAAGTATGCCAAGAATACTCCAAAAATCAGTGGCATCTCATATCTGGCGGCAATTGCCCTGAATGAAACTGCAATAAAGAATAGTATAACAGGAGTAAAATAATACAAACTATTATAAAAGAGAGCTTTCTTGTCTGGCTTGAGGCTTACCACAATCATCCCATAAACAAAGGTAATAGTGGCAAAGACAATTGCAAGTTCATTTGAGAAAAAAACAATACCCATTCCAAGAAACAAAAAAATATTTGCTTCAAATAATCCAATTATAACTCCAATAAAGACTAAAGCAAAAGAAAAAATATTTATGCCAATTAAACCAAAAAAATAGACAAATAAGATTAAAAAAAGAAGTAGAAAAAAATGTGCATAATTAAAATAACGCCTGCCGGGTTTTATCTCTTCAGGTGCAATCTTGCTTAAGACAAAACCAGCAACGATCCCAAGATAAGCATAAATGACTATAAAAAATGTATTCCAAAGCAACGCAGACATATGCATTAAAAAATACATCACTATAAAAGCATTTCCAAAAAATGTATCACTGGACTAAAAGGAAAATAAAAAGTAAATATGAGAAAGTAAAAAAAGATGTATCAAATTACTTGGAGCAAGTAATAAAAGAGGAAAAAACACCTCATGACATCGCATTAGGCTTTGCAGTAGGAGCATTCATAGGTATCCTGCCTACTCCTGGCATTAGCGTTGCGCTTGCCCTTCTTGCAATTTTTATATGGAAGCGCTTGAACAAGGTTGCAATCTTCGCAGGTATAGCCGTATTTAATCCATTTGTCAACATACCAATAATATACTATGCCCATCTTCTAGGTGGTTTGTTGATACCTCCTGTCTTCCCGCCAGACACACCTTATGGTTACGTGGTTCATCTGCTCAATACTTCCGCACGTATACTTGCAGGGTCGATAATTACTGCGACATTATTGTCAATAGCTTCCTATTTCATAGTAAAAAGAATTACCAGCAACTATTTTGCCATGAAAAAAACTAAAAAGCTAATTTCTTTATGAATTCATTAACAATAGCTTTCTTTTTCTCTGCCGAAATTGAAAAAAGATTTTTCTTTATCATATAATTAGAGATTGTAAAGATGTAATTAATTTTTATAACGCTATCTTTGACAGCGCCATCTTTTTTTGTTAAAGGTATCCCGCTCATTTCAGTATTGCTAGTAACACCAGCAACCACTACATTCCCGCTATCCTCAAACAAGACGACAGCAGGTCTAGTCTTTATTTCAAAAGTATCTGCAAACTGTAATTGCGCAAGCACAACATCACCAAACTTAGGCACGCTCCCACGCCTCGTCATCTTTATTATCCCACAACTCCCGCATTTTCTGTTGTTGCATCTTATGCAAAAATTCATCATACTGATTTCTTTTTTTTGTTGCGGTGAAAAGTTTTGTCATTTTCCTAAGAAGCTCAGTATAAGTCTGTCGTGGATACTCCTTTGCTTTCTTTAAATCCTCAATAACGTCTTTTTCTAAAAGAATGGTTGAAGCTTTTTGCATATATAATCACTTATATATTAACTATGTACAATATATATATAAATCTTTCTATGAATAAACTGAAAAGTTTTCAAAAAACAACCTTTAAAACCTTCTTTCCTTCTAGCCCTTCATGTGCGGTATTATCGGTTATTTTAATATCAAAGATCATAAGAAACAAGCCAGCGAAGCTCTCTCAAAAATTGTATACAGGGGCCTCGACAACCAAGATTCTTATTCTGGCAAAGACTTCACTTTTGCTCATTGCTTGCATTCTGTCGTTGAAAACAAGCCACAGCCTATAATAAAAGATGAGTTCATCTTTGGTGCAAACTGTGAACTCTACAACTGGAAAGAATTGGCAAATAAACACAGAATAGCAGCAGACAACGATGCAGACTTATTACTCCAATTACTAATTAAAAATATCAAAAATAAAAAACCAACAGAAAAACTTCTTAACAACATCTTAAAAGAACTAGACGGAGTATTCTCATTCTTCCTGCACAATAGAACTTACAACTACACGCTTCTCGCTCGAGACGTTCTCGGTGAGAAACCATTATGGTTCCATCATGACAAAAAGTCATTCATCTTCGCATCAGAAAGAAAAGCAATTGCTTCAGAAAAAATTGAACCTGAAGAATTAAATCCAAGAAAAATTATTCTTTATAACAACAGAAATAAAAAATTGACATTCTTCCATCAAGACTTCTTCAAGATTACACGAAGTGAAAAACATCTAAAAGAACTTCCAGCATTAATGAAGGAGGCAATAAAAAAAAGAATCCCAGACAAGAACCTCGGATTATTATTCTCAGGCGGTCTCGACTCAACATTTCTCGCCTTCATGCTAAAAGAATTGAAAGTGCCATTTAAAGCATATATGACGGTTGATGCATCAAAAAAGGATGAAATAGAAAATGCAGAAAAAATAGCAAGGCAGCTTAACTTCCCATTAAAAATAGTGGGCGTCACAAAAGAGCAAGTAAAAAAAGAGCTACCAAAAGTTATCCAATTAATAGAAACAGCAGACCCTGTAAAAGTTGAGGTTGGGTTGGTGATGCATTTCGCATTGAAAGAAGCAAAAAAAGACAAAATAAAAGTAATATTCTCAGGTTTGGGGGCAGACGATATTTTTGCAGGTTACAAAAGAATGTATGCAGATCAGGATGTTTCACTTGATTCACTATCTTCGTTAAGAAGAATATATGAACGCGACTTATATCGTGATGATGTTCTTTCCATGTCACACAACATAGAACTTCGACTTCCTTACTTGGACAGATCACTTGTGCAAGCCTGTCTAAACATTCCAAATGAATTAAAAGTGGCAGAAACTCCAAAAAATCTCCTCCGTAATCTTGCAAGAAAATTAGGATTGCCGGAAGAATTAACCACCCTCAAAAGAAACGCAGCACAATACTCCAGTGGCATTGGAAAACTAACAGCAAAAATTCTAAGAGAGCACAAAGAAAAATTCAAGGGAAGGTACTTCAGTTCTATCTTGAAAAGAAAAAACATAAGACTCGGTGCTTTATTTTCTTCAGGCAAGGACAGCGTCTACGCCCTCCATATAATGCACAGGCTCAACTATGATATCTCATGTTTAATCACAATAGCAAGCAAAAACAAGGATTCCTACATGTTCCACACTCCTGCAGTAAACCTTGCAAAGCATCAAGCAAGAGCATTAGGAATTCCGCTCATCATGCAGACCACAGCAGGAAAGAAAGAGATTGAACTCAAGGACCTGAAAAAAGCAATAACAAAAGCAAAAGAAAAATACAACATCCAGGGTATCATCACAGGAGCACTCTTCTCCAATTACCAACGAACACGCATAGAAGAACTCTGTGACAAACTCAATTTGAAGTGCTACTCTCCATTATGGCACATGAATCAAGAAACAGAAGTCAAAAATCTCATTGACAAGGGATTCAAATTTGTCATGACAAAAGTCGCTGCAGAAGGATTAGACAAATCATGGCTTGGTCAAGTGATAACAAACAACCATCTCGAGCAATTAAAAGAACTCAACAACAAACTCAACATTAACATCGCAGGAGAAGGAGGAGAATTTGAGACATTTGTTCTCGATGCACCTCTGTTCAAAGAAGACCTCAGGATAGAAAAGTCCCACATTATCGAAGAAAAGCAAGGAACAGCAACGTTAATAATTGATAAGGTCTCTTCAAAGAAGAAATAACTACAAATTCCCAATAGCGATAAGCAGCTTTCTGTGACCTTTAATCAGTTCACTAAACTCCTCGAGCTCTTGCTGAACTATTCTATACTTTTCCTTATCGTTTAAATTCTTTGATTTGACCATATCAAAAGAACAAAAATAATGACCTATTGCCTTTCTCCTTGATGATTTCTCGTATTTTGTCAAGCCTTTGTATATTCAAAAAATATTTCCAGCCATGCTCTTTCCTCTTTTTCCCGCAAATGCTCTGTCTGACGAGTGCATTAAGGACTATCTCAACCTTGTCAAGATGCTCAGGAGGAATACCTCTTTTTAAGTTATCCAGATATAAAGACCCTTTGCCGAAGCAAGTCTCATCATAGAGCTTTTTTACCAAGGTTCTGCTGAGTTTGATGTACTCGCTCTTTTTTACTTTCGTCATAAGAGTAAAGAAGTAAACTTCTCTATAAAGATTTAGTCGTTTTTCTGGCTCTTGAAGGTCAAAAAAGAAACCCTTAAATAGAAGTGCGTTTTCTAATTTCTACAATGGTCTCAGCATTTTTAATAGTGGAAGGAAATACAGTCAAGAATAGGCTCTGGAATTTCCTGATACTGCACTCAGAATTTGACTATGCTATGAAAGACATCGCCAAATTCTCAGACATCAGTTATACCGCCCTCAAAGAGATCTGGAAAGAATACCTTCAGAGAAAGATCGTTGTGCATACACGGGACGTGGGAAAGGCCAAGATGTATACGCTCAACCGAAAGAACCCTCAAGTAGAAAAGTTCATCACATACTACTGGTCTGTTGTTGATGCCGCTGTTGAGAAAGAACGAGAGAGACGAAAGAAAAGGTAGTTATTTCTGCAGTATGAAGCAATTCATTGATTTCATGGGAGATTCACCAACCATTCGCATGTTGGACTACTTGCTTACCGAACGTGATTTAGATTTTTCTATCACAGACCTAGCAAACAACGCAGGCATTGGAAGAGCTACCTTATACCGTATATGGAATGATCTCGTAAGAAACAAAGTGCTCATGCCGACAAGAACTATTGGAAAAGCAAAATTATACAAATTGAATAAAGACAATCATGTTATCAAAAAGCTCATCGAAATCGACGATTTCTTGGTTATGGAAAGTCTCAGAAAACAAACAGAAAAACAAAAGATAAAAGTGTCTGTTTAACTCAATCTTTTTTTCAGAGATTTATGCGTTTTAGTATCCTATTTGGGCATTGAACTCCAAGTACAGCGCTAGGACGAGGCATTTCTTGACTATCATTTAATGAACATTACAAAGATAAAACACAACAATATAGAAGAGAAAGCGCCGAGGACGGGAATTTCAACAAGGGGTTATTAAAGCTCCCTTATTTTTGAACCCGCACGCCCCGAAGGGCACAGAATATTTGCGAGGAAAATGTTCTCATATTTTGTTTTTACAACCTCAAACACTTGCATTATAGCAATCCTGCGCAATACCAGGTTATGCGACCTCGGCACTAAGAAAGTTTCAAATTCCATGCTTTATAAGTTTTTCAATGAAAAAATAAGCAAAAAACACGCATTAAAAAGGTTAATATAGAAGAAGATATACTAAAATAATGGAAAATGCCTGATAGTGAAAACAATGCAGATAACTTTATAGACAAATTAAAAGATCGCTCAATCTCAGGGAAAATTAGAGAAAATAGAATAATTTTCCATAAAACATTAGAAGAATTAAATGATGTTTCGACAAACTGTATAGAATCAGGTTTATCGAATATAATTCCAGAAAGTTTACCACAAAATGGTTTATACGAAGGCAGACCGTTTTGTTCTCTAAATCCAAAATCATGTCCTTATCAATCAAGCGCATTGCTTTTAATAAGAGGCAAAAAAGTAGAAATTGTAGAATGTACTTATTATGATTTATTTGAATAGCTGCTTCAAGGCATTTTATCTTCTTTCATGAGGGTATGTGCAATTATTACTATGCTATATTACTTAGAACAATAACCGCCGTGGGGAGGATTTGAACCTCCACGTCGTGAAGACATCGGTTTTCCCAATATTTTGCTTAAGCTTTTCAAAAAAGCTTATTCGAGACCGACGCAATACCAGGTTATGCGACCACGGCATAGCAAAACATTCATAAAGTTCTCTTTTATATTTATTGTATGCCAAAAAGATACCTGCCTAAAGGAATAAAGCTAATAGAAGATATTATAGAATACGCAAGAACTAATCCTGATATTGCCAAGAAAATGATGCATGAAGCATTGCATGTTGACACGTCTACTGGCATTCTTTCAAGAAGAGGTCTAGAAACCTTCTTGGAAGAGGCTTCTTCATCTAAAGAAAGTGGAATTCTTTACATTGATTTAATGGGTCTAAAAAAATTAAATGATACTCACGGTCACCAGGCAGGAGATAAAGCAATATTGGATGTGGCGACTTCTCTTAGAAAGATAATACGTAAAAAAACAAAAGAACGCCCTAGTGATGCCTTGTTCTTAAACCATGAAGTTGGTCGTATGGGAGGAGATGAATTCGTTGTTGTTCTAAAAAATGTTGGCGGTTATGATGGACTGATTAAAGTTGCAAGAAGAATTCAAAAGTTCTTTAACTTATACAGCATAGCTCCCATTGCTATAGGTGGCGCAATTTATAGAAAAGGTGAAGAAAATATTGAACAAGTGGTAAATGATGCTGATAAAGCTATGTATGATATCAAGGACCAATTATATGAAAAAGAAGGCGGCAAGAGATCTGATTATGCTATTCATTTTGGCAATGGCAGAGTAAAAGTCCACCCAAAGTAAGAATTACTTTTTTACAAGTCTAGCAAGGTTGAGAATTGCCTCTCTGTTATCATCAATAAATCTCAAAAAGTCTTGCTTATCCTCTGGATATTGAATAACACAACCATACCCAATCATCCTAAAAATAATAGTTAAATCTTCGCTATAATGGGCAACATCATTAAACTGAAGATAAATTTCTCCATCTTCTGATTCGAGCCGACAATCAAGTGCCTCATAAAAAGCTCCATGCTCTAGAATAAGCTCATCTAGATTTATTATTTCTTTCTGTATTTGTTTATTTTTAATGCCATTTTCACCGACTGAGCATCTCATAAAAACAGGCATTCTGTAGGGAGTGCCATCTAAAAAGTCTTGAAGTTCTTTTAATCCCCCAAAAGTTGGTTTCCAGTAACTCATAAATCTATATACTGGAGTATATATTTATAAACTTTATTGAAATAATCTAAAGATTTATATTCCTTTTAAATTAATATTTCCATGGAGATAAAACCAATGAAAAAAGATGATTATGCACAAATAACAACAGCAATAGATTATCCATCAAGTCAATATCATGTGGGGCCCGCATATGAAAAAATTGCTACAGACATTTTTGCACGTTGGAAGCGCTTGAAAGG